>CANOUM010000129.1 GCA_947570515.1 uncultured Clostridia bacterium | reverse complement strand
GTTGAGCGTAGAGACCTTGATCTCCTGACTAGGCCAGAGCTGCGGGCGCAGGTTGGGATCAAAGCTGATCTTGGCGCCGGCTTCACGGGCCTTTTGAATGGCATAAAAAGAAGCCTCACGTGTGCTTTCAGACAGAGCCGGAAAGATACCGGTCAAGTGCAGCAGAGCGCAATGAGAAAAATCAATTTCATCGATATCTGCAGCAGAGAGGGTAGAGGCGGCGGATCCCTTTCGATAATAAAAGATCTCGGGATCGCCGCTGGAAACAAGGCTTTTTAGCATGAAGCCGGTTGTATGCGACGCGCTGTAGCGAATGAGCTGCGTGTCAATCTTATTTTCTGCCAGACAATGGGTAACAACGCGTCCAAACGGGTCAGAACCCAGCTTGGTCATATAGGTAACGGTATGCTCCAGCCGGGCCAGTCCGATGGCGACGTTGAGTTCTGCGCCGGCAACTGCCAGAGAATAGCCTGCTGCGGTATCGAGCGGCCCTTCACTTTGCGCCATCAAAAGGCCCATTGGTTCGCCGATTAAAATAACACCCTTTTTCATAGGAAATAGTTCCTCCATCTCAGAATATAAGGGTATTATATTGCAATTAGCCGATGACTGCAAGAGAAAATGGCGCAGGATTAGAGATAATACAGAAGCTGCGTATACGTGGGCAGCGGCCAATCAGAGACGGCAACCAGCTGCTCAGCCTGATCAGCATCTGCGCGCAGCGCTGCCATAGCAGGCAGCACAGTATCACGATAATAGGTAGCCTGCTCGGAGAGGCAGGCAAGATGCTGAGCTGCTTGCAGAGAAGTATCCAGTGCATCTAGCTTTGTCATAAAAGAGGAGGAAAGCTCAGAGAGCTGACGTACGAGCGAGAGCTCTGCATCGCAGACAAGAGCAGCAGAAAGGGTATTTTTGTCTAAAACAGCCTGCGTGAGCTTATGAGTATATTGAAGCATAGCCGGAAGAATCTGACGGCGTGCCATATCGATCATGATACGGCCCTCAATGAGAATCTTTTTGCAGTATTCTTCCATGAGGATATCGTAACGCGAATGAATTTCAGAAACAGTGAAGATTTTATGCTTGATGAAAAGATCTATGTTTTTCTGATCAATAAAGGGGGCCAGTGCCTCTACTGTACTGGAAAGGTTGAAGAGACCACGGCGGGACGCTTCCTGTACCCATTGCTCAGAGTAGTTATTGCCGTTAAAGATAATACGGCGATGCGCAGCAATATTTTCTTTGATTAAAGTCTGTAGTGCAGCATTGAAATCATCCGCTGCTTCCAGTTCATCGGCAAACTGATTTAAGGCTTCTGCAACAATCGTATTTAAAATGATATTGGGCCCGGCAATGGAAAGATCAGAGCCTAACATACGAAATTCAAATTTGTTGCCGGTAAAGGCAAAGGGAGAGGTACGGTTGCGGTCGGTTGTGTCCTTAGGAAAGCGGGGTAAAATATGAACGCCGACCTTCATCACCTCGCTGCAGCGCGCGTCATAGCTCGAGCCCTGTTCAATAGAGTCCAGAATGCCGGTGAGTTCGTCGCCTAAAAACATCGAAACGATGGCAGGAGGCGCTTCCTGAGCACCGAGGCGATGGTCATTGCCAGCGCTGGCCACGGACATACGAAGAAGATCCTGATATTCATCGACGGCTTTGATCACAGCGGTTAAAAAGAGAAGAAACTGAGCATTATCCTGCGGAGACTCTCCCGGCTCCAAAAGATTCAGTCCTGTATTGGTTGAAAGAGACCAGTTGTTGTGCTTGCCGCTTCCATTCACGCCAGCAAAGGGTTTTTCATGGAGAAGACAGGCGAGGCCATGACGGCGCGCTACCTTCTTCATCGTTTCCATCGTGAGCTGGTTATGATCGGTAGCCATATTGGTATTGGTAAAAATGGGAGCCAGTTCATGCTGGGCAGGTGCCACTTCATTATGTTCTGTTTTGGCATAGATGCCCAGCTTCCAGAGTTCTTCGTCCAGCTCTTTCATAAAAGCGGCAATACGAGGCTTGATGTTGCCAAAATAATGGTCGTCCAGTTCCTGTCCTTTAGGCGGCATGGCGCCAAATAAAGTACGGCCGCAAAGGCGCAGGTCTTCACGCTGTGCGTATAGATCAAGATCGACTAAAAAGTACTCTTGCTCAGGTCCGACAGTGGTGATGACCCGTGATACGTCGTTATGTCCAAATAGGCGTAAAATGCGCAGTGCCTGTTTGTTCAGTACCTCCATGGAACGAAGCAAAGGCGTTTTTTTATCGAGAGCCTCACCGCTGTAAGAATAAAACACGGTGGGAATACAGAGTGTTCCATCTTTTATAAATGCATAAGAGGAAGGATCCCAGGCTGTATATCCTCTGGCTTCAAAGGTAGCGCGCAGGCCGCCAGAGGGAAAGCTGGAGGCGTCCGGCTCACCCTTAACCAGTTCTTTGCCGCTGAATTCCATGATTACGGCACTGTCACCCTGCGGCGTAATAAAGCTGTCATGTTTTTCGGCGGTAATGCCGGTCATGGGCTGAAACCAGTGGGTAAAATGGGTTACGCCCTTTTCTATGGCCCAGTCCTTCATGGCATTGGCTACTATATTGGCAATGTCCGGATCCAGATGTTTCCCAAGTTCCATGGTTCTGCGCAGCGCCTGATACGTAGTTTTGGGCAGCCGCTCCTTCATCACATGATCATTAAAAACCATAGTACCAAAGGTTTCGGGTACAGATACAAAGTTCATAGATATTCCTCCGTTTCAAAGCATTCATCCTGTTGATATAAAAAGGCGCAGCAGAGAGTTCCCTGCAGCGCCTTTGCTGTATCTGCCAGAGAGTATACCCATAATTTGCAGGATTGTCAATAGAAAATTGCAAAAAGTAAAAAAGACATTGACAGGAAAGAAAGAAGGTGTTATACTGGCCTCCAGTAGACAAGGACGTCTATGGGTAGGCCTTTGGAGGAAAAGGGCGCTCATAGACGCTTTTTTTATAAATGAAACGGAGAAGGCGATGAAACAAAGCGAGCAGGAACTTCTGCAGTTTGTGCAGGAGCATGATGTGAAATTTGTCAGATTGGTTTTTTGTGATTTGTTTGGCCGGCAAAAAAATATTACGATTACGGCGCAGGAATTGCCCAAGGCTTTTACCTACGGCGTCTCCTTTGATGGATCTGCGGTTTTGGGGTATGAGACCGTAGCGTGCTCTGATCTGTTTTTAGTACCAGATTGCTCAACGGTTGTCATATTGCCTTGGGAAGAAGAGGCCGGCCGCATGGTGCAGATGTTTTGCGATATCAAAAAGCCGGACGGCAGCGACTTGGAGGAAGCGCCCAGAACGATTCTCAGGAAAGCAGTGCAGCGCGCCGCCAATTTAAAGTATATTTGCCGGATTGGAACAGAATGTGAATTTTACCTGTTAAAAACAGAGGATTCCATACCTCTTTTAAAGCCGATGGATCAAGGCAGCTATGCGGATACCACGCCGCTTGATCAGGGGGATTCAATCAGAAGAGAAATCTGCGCAGCGCTTGAAGCGCTTGGCATGAAACCGGAAAGTGCGCATCATGAGAGAGGAAAGGGGCAGAACGAAATTGATTTTCGTTACGCCGATGCACTCACGGCGGCCGATAGTTTTATGACATTTAAGTGGGCAGTCAAATCCATCGCACACCGGCATCAGCTCTTTGCCAGCTTTTTACCCAAACCCTTTTGGGAGGATAGCGGCAATGGACTGCATATCAATCTTTCATTAGCGCAGGGCGCGCAAAATCTGTTTCAAACAGGAGAGCAGCATAATCCGTATGCAGAAAGCTTTATTCAGGGAATTTTGGATCATGCAGCAGAAATCACAGCCTTTTTGAATCCGATCAATAATTCATATTGCCGGTTGGGGTGCTTTGAAGCGCCGCGGTATGTCACATGGTCGCATCAAAACCGGTCACAGCTGGTACGGATCCCGGCATCCTCCGGAGAATACAGCCGTATGGAGCTGCGATCAGCAGATCCGGCATGTAATCCCTATTTGGCATTTGCATTGCTGATTCATGCCGGAATGGAAGGGGTGGAGCAGGGAAAGAGGTTGCAGCCGCCCTGCAACCGGAATCTGTACGAAGTCAAGGAAGAAGAGGGGCTTCCTCTTTTACCGCGCAATCTGCGCGAGGCGATCGATATAGCCCAGGAAAGCAATTTTATTAAAAAGGTGCTTCCGGAATCGCTGAGACAGAAATATTTCACGCAGCAGGAGCGATGGTGGCAGGAATATGGCAATGAAAATCTGAAAGAAGAAATTGCCGCGAATTTGTTTTTTTATTGAATGAAGTAAGGAAGAGCAGCGCATGGAAAAGGTTTTATTGGTCTCTCATGGAGAAAAAAATCGGGATATTTTCACGCAGCTGTTGGCCGAGTGCGGGCTGACAGAGGTTTATACAGCTAAGAATACGGTGCAGGCGAGACGGCTTTTAGCGGAATACGAGTTTGCGGTGGTGCTGATTGTCTCGCCGTTATCAGAAGAATATGGCTGTGAGATTGCTAAAACGGCAGCGAAAACAGCCGCCGGCGTGATGCTGGTTGTGAAAAAGGATCATGCGGAAGAAATGACAGAAAAAATGAAACGGGAAGGCGTTTTTGTGTTTACCCCGGGAATGGGAAAGGCATTTTTCCGTCATGCCGCGCAGATTCTGCTGGCGCTGCATCAGCGTTTGCTGAAAACAATGCCGCAGCAGGCTAAGCTTGAGCAGAAAATCGAAGATATCCGGCTGGTAGGCAGAGCAAAATGCCTGCTGATTCAGTATGAAAATATGACAGAGGAAAATGCGCACCGCTATATCGAAAAGGAGGCCATGAACCGCCGCATCACAAGGCGTGAAATGGCAGAAACAATCCTGCAGAGTTATGAAATAGAATAAGAGGAGAAAATTATGCAAACAGTGTATTTACTACTTGAAAACGGCGAATGCCTTGAAGGGCAGGGATTTGGCGCCTCGATAAACGGCGAGGGAACCCTCGGTGAGGTGGTCTTCACCACTGCGATGACCGGCTATCTGGAAAGCATCACCGACCCCAGCTACTATGGCCAGATACTCGTCCAGACCTTTCCGCTGATCGGAAACTACGGAGTCATTCCCAGTGACTTTGAAAGTACCGCTTCCCATTTAACAGCATATATCGTCAATGATTGGTGTCAGATTCCCTCCAATTTCAGGAGTGAGGGAGATCTCGACACCTTTTTTAAGGCCCAGAATATTCCCGGTATCTGCGTCATCGATACACGGTATCTGACTAAGCTGCTGCGTGAACAGGGAAC
>CANOUM010000128.1 GCA_947570515.1 uncultured Clostridia bacterium | reverse complement strand
TTGCTCTGCAGATCTCCCGGCAAAAAGCCCAGCCGCTCTCCGGCCTCTATGGCAGGCCTCGTTAAAATGATTCGATTCACTTCTCCGCTTTTAAAAGCCTGAATCGCCATCGCCATCGCTAAATACGTCTTGCCGGTTCCCGCCGGACCAATTCCAAAGGTAAGCATATGTCCCCTGATTGAATTGACATATCGTTTTTGACCAAAGGTTTTCGGACGAATCGGTTTACCTGCTTTCGTAAAACAAACAATATCGGATAAAAGCTCCCCTACATCCTGCTGCTTTTCTTCCTCTGATAAAGAAGCCAGATAATTGACATGTTGCACATCCAGCCGTTCTCCCTTTGCTGCGATCCGAATCAAATTTTTGATCACATCCGCCGCCCGTTTCACAGCTGCCTCCGTACCGGTAAGCTTTACATCATCTCCTCGATTGATGACCGTAATATCCAGCATTTTTTCCAATACTTTTATATTCTCATCATAATTTCCAAACACATCGCCGATATATTCGGCAGGTATGGAAACAATCTGTTCACTCATACAAAGCCTCCTAATATAACTAATAACCCAAGTTTATGTTACTTTCTTCCTTTGGCTTTGTCAAGCATTTTCTCTTTATCGCTGTCTGGGTATTCCAATCTGTTCCATTACAGTCAGCTCTAAAATCCCTTTTAATCCCCCGGGGGTTTCTTCATAATACAAATTCTCCTGTAGGATCACACTTTTTCCATCCTGCAAGAATTCCGCCTTTTTCTTTTCTAATCGCTCTCTTAATTTGATCTCCAATTCCTCCTTTGTATATTCTGCTGCCGCCAGTGTATACGGATCATGCTCCACCCGGCTTATGCTAAATCCGCTGCCCACCGGAAGCCTGAGCACCGTACTTTCCGTTTTAACCTCTTGCTCCGCATGACGAAATGGATTTTTTATCTCCCATGCCAGTTCTCCAAAACGCAGTAAGATGCCCTGATAGCTTTTCTCTTCCCAAATCTGCTGCTCATAGGCATACTCCATCTCCTCCTCTGCACACCAATCCCGCTTTCCAAAAACCATCCCTGCAGCATGTGCCTCCTGCACTGTCTCATTTCCGTCATCATCCTTCAGCACAACCTCGCCGCAAATCAGTACATCTCCTTCCTGCACCACATCCCCCTGCTTAACCTGAGGCGTTCCTCCTTCTGTAATAATACTGTAAATCACACATCGCTGATCCGCGATCAAGTCGCAGGGACTCGTCCGGTCAATCATGGCCGGCGCCGGCACCGATTCCGCCGCTGCCACTTTCAGCACCGTCCCCTCCACACTGATTGAAAGCCAGCTAAGATCCGGATACTTCAACAAAATAGCTTCTCTTACCGCTATATTATCCATTTCACTTTTTCTCATTCCTTCATGCACGCCCTCTTCTTCCAGCCTTCGCAGCATTTCTACCTGGCTGATCTTCTGCAGCCCTTCTATCTCTATGCTCCAAATAAAGCGAGGGATAATTGCGATTGCAATCAGCAGCGGCAGAATGAGCAGCAACAACCATTTTCTCCGGCGATGCCGGAAAAAAAAGAAAGCCGCTCCCTTTCTGGTGTCAATCCGGATGCGGACACCGGCCTTTTTAGCACAGGAAACTGCCTGACGATACTGCTTGGCCGGCAAATCTAAAAATAAACTATCGCCTTGATATTCTGCATTTTGATATAAAATATTTCTGGCAAGCAAAAGTGCCAGAAATCGAGAAAGCTGAGTTCCTTGTGCTTTGATTCGAACGCTGCTTCGCATAAATTCTTTTCCTTTCACAGCTTTTCCTCCCTTTTCATTTGCAGCGCTTTAATCTGTCCTTCAATAAATATTTCCCGTTTCGTCACGCCGCGAATCACTAGATGCTCGCCGATGATCTCATAAATCATTCCTTTCATCTGCAGACGTAATGTTGTTTCGCTAAATTCTAAAATCGTTTGATAATTTTCCACTCGCATAAACCCATCCCCCTCTACATCCACCAGAGGCGCCTGGGTCCATATTTCCTTCGGGAGCATCGTCTACACCTTCCTTACATAAAATATCGGAACAAAGCCGGTGTCGCATAGGCTTCTATCACGGCTAAGAGAGGGATCGTACAAATCGTAATCACTGCCAGCTGTTTAGGCTTCATGTGACCGTTTCGTGCCCGTGTACGCATCATCCATTCCAGCCATGCGACGACTACAATCCAAAGCAAATTATGCGGCCAGTAAGCCATCAGTCCCAGCCAAAGACCTCTGATGTGATATGCGCTGAGCCAAGCAACCTGACCAAACCCATATAAAAACCCTCTGACCAGCAGCAATATTCTCACCCCAATATATCCATAGGTAAAATATTCTAAAGTCCAGACCAATAAAAGCAGCTGTGTATATGTTAAACACCGTTTAAAAAAGTAAGTAAGCTGTGCAGGATTTTCACTCATCAGATAGCCCACTCCCGTTTCCAGGTGCTGACCTAGCGCACTTTGCATCTCCTGACTCAGAGCAATCGCAAACAAAAGCCCTATTCCTCCTCCGATCCCCCACCATAACAAACAATTAAGAACCCCTTTACGAAAGCGGCTCCATTCTTCTAATTGATTTCTAAAATTCATTCGGCGCATTAAAAAAACCTCCTCTTATGATACTTCATCATATGAGAAGGTTTGAAAGTTTAGTCCATCTTGAAGCGAGCTTTTGCTGCAAAAATTCCTGCAATTGTCATTCCATTTGTAATGACTCCGCTGCGAATCATTTCCACAGCCTCTTCTATAGAATATCGATGAATCGTTAAAAATTCATCCTCATCCAGCTGCTGCTGAGTATGTGTAAGCTGCTGAGCTAAAAAGAAGGTTACCTTTTCTGTACAATATCCGGGACTGGCATAATAGTCAAAAAGCTTTGTCAGCCTTTGTGCTTGAAACCCTGTTTCTTCCTCCAGTTCTCTCTTTGCGCATGCCTCGCCGCTTTCTCCCGGATCTTTTAATCCGGCCGGAAGCTCCAGCAGTTCTTTACCTGCGCCATATCGATACTGCTTTACAAAAATAAGTTTTTCTTCTTCATCCAGTGCAACGATTACGGCTGCCTCATGATGCTTTTCTACCAGCTCTCGGTCAGCCCGTACGCCATTTTCAAATTCAATACGATCTTGCCGTACATCCAAGATCTTGCCTTGAAAAGCGGTATGACTTTTAATTCGTTTAAACTGCATACTTTTGGGCTCCTCCTATCTCTTATTTTTTTCTTACACACTCTATCGTGGCAGCAACTGCCTGCTGCACAACACCTCGAAAAGCCCCTTTCTCCAGTGCCATGACACCTTGAATGGTCGTACCGCCCGGTGAACACACCGCATCCTTTAATGCGCCCGGATGTTCCTTGGTCTCCAGCACCATTTTGGCGGCTCCCAGTACGGTCTGTGCCGCCAGCTCATATGCTTGATGCCGAAAAAGCCCTTCGGCTACTCCGGCATCTGCCAAAGCCTCAATAAACATATACACAAACGCCGGGCCGCACCCGGCTACCCCCATAGCGGCGTCCATAAGAGCTTCGCGAAGCTCCATCACCCTGCCGGTATGCTGCAGCAGTGCTATCACCTGTGCTGAATGTTTCATGCCTTTCGAAAAGCATACCGTATTCATAGCCTCTCCTACGAACGCTGGCGTATTGGGCATGATTCTGGCGATCTGCGCCTGCCTTCCCAAAACGTCTTCCCAAAAGGAAATAGATTTGCCGGCTACAATACTGGCCAGTACCTTTTGCTCACTCCAGCTCTCTTTTAGCTCTGCCAGAATATTTTCTAAAAACTGAGGCTTAACGGCCACCCAGATCATATCAGCCTCTTTTACCAGCGTCGAAATAGACGATTTACTTTCGGCCTGACATTGCCGATATGCCTTTTCACATGCCTCTCGCGCAATATCATAACAAATCAGCCGAATGGACTGCTCCATACAGCTCTTTCCGGCCATGCCATGCATAAGGGCCGTTCCCATATTGCCGGCTCCGATAAAGCCAACCGTTATGTTCTGCATCATCATACGCTTAATTGAGCCTGCATGCCAAGCTCTGTCTGATGGGCTGATAAAATAGGATCAATGCATTCTTTTAAGAAATCTTCTACCTGCTGCGGTGCACGGCCAACAAAATTTTCTGGTTTAACAGCACTCATTAGCTCTTCTTCTGACATCTTAAAATAATCATCGGCAATGATTCTTTCCAGTAAATCATTGGCCTTTCCTTCCTGCTTTACCTGCGCAGCCGCAGCCATAGAATGCACACGAACTCTCTCATGAAGCTCCTGCCTATCGCCGCCGCGTTTTACCTCCTCCATCAGGATCATTTCCGTTGCCATGAAGGGAAGCTCACTCATAACGCGTGCTCGAATCGTCTTAGGATATACGACCATATTTCCGGTTACATTGACCATGATCTGCAAAATACCATCCATCGCCAAAAAGCTTTCTGAAACAGCGACCCGTTTATTGGCACTGTCATCCAGCGTACGTTCAAACCATTGTGTAGAGGCTGTCATGGCCGGGTTCAGTGCATTGCACATAACCAGTCTGGAAAGAGCACAAATTCGTTCACTACGCATCGGGTTGCGTTTGTATGCCATTGCGGAAGATCCGATCTGATTTTTCTCGAACGGCTCCTCCATCTCCTTCAGGTTCTGCAAAAGACGCAAATCACCTGCAAATTTATAACAGGATTGTGCCATTAAGCTCAGTACATTTAAACAGATCGTATCAAATTTTCTGGGATAGGTCTGTCCGGTTACCGGATAGGTGTCTGCATAGCCCAGCTTTTGAGCTACCATATGATCCAGCTGCTTTACCTTTTCTCCGTCATTTTCAAACAGCTCCATAAAGCTAGCCTGCGTACCGGTGGTTCCTTTGGCGCCGCGCAGCCGCTTGACTTTCAAAATATTTTCCAGCTGTTCATAATCCATCCAGAGCTCCTGCAGCCACAGACATGCCCTTTTACCTACGGTTGTCAGCTGAGCCGGCTGATAATGCGTGAACCCAAGCGTAGGCATATCTTTATATTCTCTGGCGAATTTAGCCAGATTATCCATCACGTTGATCAGCTTTTTCTTTAAAAGCTCCAGCGCCTCATATAGGATTATGAGATCTGTATTATCACCCACATAGCAGCTGGTTGCCCCTAAATGAATGATGGGCTTTGCCTTTGTTGCCTGTTCGCCATATGCATATACATGTGCCATAACGTCATGGCGCACCAGCTTTTCACGCTCCTCGGCTACCTCATAATTGATCTCTTCTGCATAGGCTTTTAGATCCTCAATTTGCTCATCCGTAATAGCCAGACCCA
>CANOUM010000127.1 GCA_947570515.1 uncultured Clostridia bacterium | reverse complement strand
CAGATCAATAAAAACGGATATTGCAAACTTAATGCAGAAATTTATGGAGGGCCTATTTTCAGTACATGGCTGGATCGGCCGCTGTCATTAGCAGGTCGTGTGACATTAAAAAGTGAAGATGTGTTTCATCCAAGAACAGAGCTTGTTAATATAAAGAAACCTGTGCTCATTATTCCTAATCTGGCAATTCATATGAATCGCGGGGTCAATGAAGGGCTTGCGCTGAATGCGCAGGTGGATATGCTGCCGGTGGGTGCGCTGATTTCTAATCTGGGCGAAGAGCAGGAGCAGATGGTGCTGCGGGCAGTTGCAGAAGAGCTGGGAGTAGGGCAGGAAGAAATTCTTGATTTTGATTTATTTACCTACGTTACAGAGGAGCCGCAGATTGTAGGATTCCACGATGAATTTTTATCGGCAGCCAGGCTGGATGATCTGGTTATGGTGCATACGGCGGCATCAGCACTTGTGCAGGCTAAAGGGGGTACAGGCATCAATGTGCTATGTGCATTTGATCATGAGGAATGCGGAAGCCGTACGCCGCAGGGCGCAGGAACCAGTACCATTACTTATATTATGGAAAAAATCAGTTATGCATTGGGGCGCAGCCGGGAGCAGTTTATTGATGATATCATGCAATCCTTTATGATTTCAGCCGACGTGGCTCATGCCGTGCATCCTAATCATCCGGAAAAGCATGATCCGGTCATGAGAACGCAGTTAGGCGGAGGACCAGTGATTAAATTGTCCGCAGGACAGAGCTATGTGACGCAGAGCTGTGATTATGGCGTATATGAGATGATCTGTCAAAAGGCGGGAGTTCCGGTGCAGAAATTTGCCAATAAGTCTGATTCAAGAGGCGGATCTACATTGGGACCTGTGATTGCAGCGAATTTGCCATGCCACATTATGGATATGGGAATCGCGTTGCTTTCGATGCATTCTGCAAGGGAGCTCATGGCGATTGCCGATTATGAGTATACTAAGAAATCTTTTGTGGAGTTTTACCAGCAATAAGGAGGGCAAAATGGAAGGAACATTTCTAGAACAGATGGTAAAAAGAGGAAGTAAGCAGCAGGATAGACTCATGCGAATCATCATCGTGATTTGTGCGCTTATCATTACCTCACTTCCATTTATTATCAGTCTTCAATTGGCCGCTTATATAGCTCCCGTTCTGATTGTTGTGATGGCCCTGGTGGTTTGGATTTTGTGGCGCAGAGCGGCTAAGGAGTATGAATATATCTATACGGATGGCAATTTGGATATTGATGTAATTTATGGACGGAGTACACGGCAGCATTTGGTTACATTTGACTGCAGGCAGTGCCGGATGATTGTTCCCGCATCGATTAAGCGCTATGAACAGGAAATATACGAGAAGAAGTATGATAAAACGATTCAGGCAGGCGCTGGCAAAATCACAGAAAGCACGTATGTGATCTTGGGAAGTGTGGCAGACAAGCAGTATAGGGTCTTTTTTGAACCGAATGAAGTCTTATTAGATGCGATACATGCCTATTCTCCGCGTAACACGGTTAAATAAAAGAAGGACGCTCGCTTGAGCGTCCTTCTTTTTAAAATTGTCTGCGCAGATCTGGTCCGTAGAGCTTAATCAGGCGATAGCTTCCTGAAATGCGGGAGGCCACACGGTCAGTGTATACTTTGCTGATCTGACTTAAGTTTAGATTTGTTGAAATGATCGTTGCTTTTTGATGTAGAAGCCGTTTATTGATACATTGAAACATATCGGAGGAGGAGAGAGCGGTAGTAAATTCTGTACCCAAATCATCGATGATGAGAAGGTCTGAATCTTCAATGAGTTCATGAATATTAGATTCTCCAGATCCGGAACGGCTTTTATCCCGAAAACGAAATGCTTCGAAGGCACTGCAGAGTTCGGAGGCTGTCATATAGAGGACGATGAAGCCTGCATCTAAGAGAGCTTTGGCAATACAATTGCAAAAGAAGGTTTTTCCGGTTCCGGTAGGACCATAAAAAAGAAGGTTTGCAGGCGAATTTTGAGGGAAATTCTGGATGAAATGCAGGATAAATTCATGAACCTGTTTTATATTTTCTAAAGGAGAGCAAGGCTCTCCGGAGATGGGATCGGCTGAAAAACGCGTGAAGGAAAAAGTAGATAAATTCTCCTTTTGCAGTACAGATTTCAGATTGGAGCGATCATATGCTAAATCAATTAACCGCTGCCGGAGGCAGCGGCATTTTTTGCCATCTACATAACCGGTATCATGGCAGAGAGAGCAATGATACTGCACAGTTAAATAATCGTCCGGATAGCCGGCTGAGGTCATGAGTTGATGTTTTTCGGCGAGAAGCCGATTATTTTGCTGCTTCAGCTCAGAAAGCAACCGGGTCTTATCTGCACCGGTGCGCAAATATGTTTGAACGGCACGCAGGCCAAAGGCTTCCAGTTCCTGATCGATAGATTGGATGCGAGGAATATGGCGATACAGTTGCTGCTTGCGCTGTAAAGCCTGCGATTCAGCGGCAGAGCGCAGGCTTTCATAGTCTCGAAGAAGTTGAGCGATATGTACTTCGGATATGGACATGGTTTAATTCCCTTTCTGTGAATACAGCTGCTGTTGTGCGTGTTTTTCTATACTTTCAAAATCCCAGTCATCACGCCCTATATATGTATGGAAGTTACTGCTCTTGGGGGAGTGTACAGGAGCGGCATTAGTTGCAGCACGTTTAGCGAAAGCTTCATCGCTGCGGCTTACATCCTCTAAAGTACGAATTTGATTTTCAGACCAGGATTTTAGGATACTTTCCATGTATTTGAAGCTTGGTTTTCCTGTTTTACGTATTGTACGTTCTGCTGCTTCTATGATGAGCTCCAGACTGTGACCATATTGATAGAGCCATCGATCCATCATTTCAATTTCCTGTTCAGTCGGTCTGCGTTCGCTTAATCCCAAGGATTTCATAATGGGACGATACAAATCAAAGCGTTTTACATAAGCATGCGCAGCCTCTAGGGTTGTAATGTCATGATCGGACCAATCCTGTGCGACTTTTTCGATGTAGCGCAGGCTTCGGTTCCCATTTTGGATGCAATACTCTAATAAAAATTTGATAACATTAATTGGCAGACGATAATAGTCGTAGAAACTGAATAAGAGAGAAAGATTAGGAAAGCTGAACTGTTCGCCGAGAAGGCGGGACGCACTGGAAAACAAATCCTTAATCAAAGGATTCTGCTCATAAATATTGATCTCTTCCGGGGAATAGGTCGGCTTATGTTCTACACGAACCACCTTGGGACGATCGGTACCAGTGGGGTCGGACCCGGACGGCGGTAAGGCGCCGAAAGGGGGAAAGGAAATCCAGAGCTGTTCGCCATTTTCAGTCAGTGTTACAACCTTTTGGGTATGCCAATACTGCAAGGCCTGAAGGACATCAGATTCGAGCATACCGAGCGAGGCTGCCACTTCTTTCGTGGAAAAAGCTAGATCGTTGGTTTGTCCTTTATAAAAATGATGAAAAACATACAGATAAACCTTGACATAATTTCCGTTGGCAGAAGGCATGTGATGCAAAATAAAATCATCGGAAATGGGAGTGGCAAAATCGGCTTCTCGTTTTTGGAATAACAGAGCAGGCATATGAATATCCAACTTTCTTTTTATAGTGTGAGTAAAGGGACAGATTCGACAAAATATTGCCGAATCTGCTCAGTTGCTACATATTATACACTATCGGTTATGGATTGTGAAGAGGGGGATCATCCACTGGGGAATGGTAGAAGTTATTCACAATGCTGTGGATAACTTCATAGCGTTTTTTATTTTGAAACTTGAAAGCCTTTATTTAAAGTAAATTTTGAAAAAAAGGTTATCCACAAAACTAAGAAAGTTATCCACAAATACCTGAACGGTTGTTTGGAGCGAACAGGTGTGGATAATGTGGATTACTGTTGACTAGCGAGATGATTTGCGATATTTACGGCTTTTCCGGCCCCCATAGTTATCAACAGGTCATTGGTGGAAATGTTTTTTTGAAGAAATTTTTCAATTTCATCGAACGATGGAAAATAATGGACATCTGTGCCGTTTTTTGCGATTGCCTCGGCGAGCATAGCGGAACTGACTTCTCCGGTATCAACCTCACGGGAAGCACTGTAAATATCAGCTAAGATGACATGATCAGCCAAAGAAAGAGCCTGGACAAAATCATCGAAGAAAGCAATGGTTCGGCTATAGGTGTGCGGCTGAAAAACAACGTACAGTTCCTGGTGCGGGACTTCTTGGGCAGTTAGTAGGGTAGCTTTGATTTCAGATGGATGATGGGCATAATCATCGATTACTTTAGCCCCCTGGAACATACCCTTGTATTCGAAACGCTGCTGTGTGCTCTGGTAGGACTTCAATCCCTCGTACACAGCAGAGAAGGGAAGTCCCTCGGCCAGTGCTGCGCCTGCGGCGCATAGTGCATCGTAGATGAGATGACGCCCGGGAACATGCAGAACCAGACGTCCTAGATTTGCGCCTTGGTAAATTAAGTCAAACGAGGAGCCAAGTGTATCGGGAAGCGGCGTGACGTTTTGGCAAGTGATGTCAGCAGGGGCATCGAGAGAAACGGTCAAAATACGCACGGGAAGATCCTCAAACAATTTGGCGCACTGAGGCGAGGTGATGAGAGCACCGCCTTGTTTCATGCCGGCGACATACCGGTGAAAGGAATCCTGAATATGTGCGAGGTCCCGAAAATAATCGAGATGGTCTTCTTCGATATTGGTGATGATGTTGTATAGTGGGTGAAAATGTAAAAAACTATCGGTGTATTCACAGGCTTCGATGAGCATGTGTTTACCGCGGCCGATACGATAATTGGCGTTTAGGTTTTGCAGGATGCCGCCGATGGCAATGGTTGGATCGAGATTGGCGGCCAGATAGATGTAGGCAAGCATGCTGCTGGTACTGGTTTTGCCATGGGTTCCTGCAACACCGACAGGAACGGGAAATTCGTCTAATAGTTCACCGAGCATCATAGCGCGGGTAATGACGCGGGCCTGCGTGGCGCGAGCGGCTATGAGCTCGGGGTTATTTTCGTGAACGGCGGCCGTATAAACGATAATATCCATATCCGGCGTGATGTTTTCGGCTTTTTGGCCGATTGTAACGTGCACACCAGCTTCGATTAGATGTTCTGTGATTTTGGATGGATTGCAGTCGGAACCGGATACATGGTAGCCCTTGCTGTTCATGATGAGAGCAATGGCGCTCATGCTGATGCCGCCGATGCCAATAAAATGAATTTTTTTCATGTTTTCCTCCATAATGAATTGAATTAAGTAGTTGATATCGCTGAGCTGTATCTAAGCTGATACAGCTTCCTTTTTTATTATACAAAACTGGACAAAGC
>CANOUM010000126.1 GCA_947570515.1 uncultured Clostridia bacterium | reverse complement strand
AAAGGCTAATTCTTTTTGGGTACAGCATGTGAACGATCATATACTGGGGAATTTATTGTATATCTATTATGTGAACCTGGCAAATAAACGAGAAATCGCAATGGATGTGCGTGTTTATGAGCAAGACCGGATATGTAAAGCTTATCTGGAGGAGGACGCTAAGACCGGAATTTTTGGATCGCAGGGAATATTTGCAGAGTATAATAAAAAACGCGGCGGATTGTATGTGTCCGCGTCGGGAGCATTATCTGCATTTTGCAGCGGGATACTGTATCTGTATGTTTGCCTCAAGGCATGGGCCGGAGCATTTGGCGCCGGCGCGGTGACGCAGTATATCGCTGCGGTGACAACGCTGGCTAAGGGTATTTCGGGGATCATTGGAGAAATAGAAGATATGCGCAATAATGCGCCCTTTTTGCAGCAGTTTTTTGAATTTTTGGATATCCCGAATAGCATGTATAAGGGGTCGCTTAGTGTAGAAAAGCGTATGGATCAACACTTTGAAATTGAGTTTCGTGATGTAGGATTTTGCTATCCGGGAAGTACAACCTGGGCACTGCGCCATGTTTCGTTTAAATTCCATGTGGGAGAAAGATTGGCGGTTGTGGGTGAAAATGGCAGCGGCAAGACCACGTTTATTAAATTGCTGTGCCGGCTTTATGATCCTACGGAGGGCGAGATTTTGCTGAATGGGATTCGCATTGATAAGTATAATTATGAGGAATATATGAATATTTTTTCAGTTGTATTTCAGGATTTTAAGCTTTTTGCACTGCCAGTGGGGGAGAATGTGGCGGCTGGCAGCGAGGTGGACCGTGCGCGTGCAGAAGATTGTTTGATACGTGCAGGCTTTGAAAAGCGGCTGCAGACCTTCCCGCAGGGGCTGGATACCTGTCTTTATAAGGAAACGAATGCAGCAGGCGTGGATGTGTCAGGGGGTGAGGCGCAGAAGATTGCATTAGCGCGTGCGCTCTATAAGGAGGCGCCATTCATTATTTTGGATGAGCCTACGGCGGCACTCGATCCCGTGGCGGAGTCGGAAATTTATACTCGCTTTAATGAGATTGTGGGGGATCATACGACGATTTATATTAGTCATCGCCTGTCTTCATGTCGTTTTTGTGATCATATTGCTGTATTTGACAAGGGAAGTATCGTGGAATTTGGAAACCATGACAGTCTGGTTGCCAATGAGCAGGGCAAATATTATGCGCTGTGGACCGCGCAGGCACAGTATTATGCAGAAGAGGGAATTGAAATAGACCTTTAAGGGCAGACTTTACATAGATTTTACAAAACCCTGATAACAGATTTGATGTAGATTTGATATGTTGAATATATAAAAATCAGGATAGGGTGTAAAGGAGCAAAATCTATGGATCTTTTTCAGGTATTGACGCTGCTTGGCGGATTGAGTCTGTTTTTATTTGGCATGAATATCATGGGGCAGTCGCTGGAGCGTAGAGCTGGCGGAAAGCTTCGGGCTTTGATCGGGAGATTAACGACCGGCAGGGTGGCAGGACTTTTAACGGGTCTGGGCGTGACGGCAGTGATCCAGAGCTCGTCTGCCACAACTGTTATGGTCGTTGGATTCGTGAACTCGGGGCTCATGACGCTGCGGCAGGCGATCAACGTGATTATGGGCGCGAATGTCGGGACGACGGTAACGGCATGGATTCTTAGTATGGCAGGGATCGAAAGCAGCAATATCTTTGTGAAACTGCTGAAGCCCTCTTCTTTTACACCGGTTTTAGCATTTATTGGGATCATATACTATATGTTTTGCAAAAGCTCCAAGAAAAAGGATACGGGAATGATCCTGCTTGGATTTGCAACGCTGATGTTTGGCATGGAGGCAATGTCCGGGGCGGTGGCAGGACTCAGCGAGGTACCGGCCTTTCAAAATCTGTTTCTTTTGTTTGAAAATCCTGTGCTGGGCGTACTGGCAGGAGCGGCTTTGACAGCAGTGATTCAGTCAAGTTCCGCTTCGGTAGGCATTTTACAGGCACTGGCCATGACGGGACAGGTATCGTATGGGGCAGCGATTCCGATTATTATGGGACAAAATATCGGTACCTGTGTTACGGCTATGATTTCCTCTGTCGGCGCCAATCGAAACGCCAAGCGAGCGGCCATGGTGCATTTGCTGTTTAATGTGATGGGGACGGCAGTGTGGTTGACTGTGTTTTGGATGATTAAAGGGATTTTTTCTCCGGTACTGCTGAATGCACCGGCATCACTGCTGGGAATTGCGGTAGCTCATTCTGTTTTTAATCTGTTATGTACGGTGCTGCTGCTGCCGATGACGGGACTTCTTGAGAAGCTGGTGAACGTTCTGCTCCCTGACAGCTTGCAGCCGGGAGCTGAATCAAAAGAAGAGCTGGATGAGCGGCTTTTTGCTACGCCCTCCATTGCACTGGAGCGCTGTCAGGAGATCGCTGCAAAGCTTGCGAAGACAGCGGTGACAACGATGAAGGAAGGAATCTTATCTTTAGAAAATGACGCAGAGGAGCTAGCGGAGTCAATTCGTAAAAAAGAAGATCTGACGGATCATTACGAAGATATATTAGGGACGTATCTAGTGCATCTGAGCGCAAGGCGTATTAGTGAAAACGATAGCAGGCAGGCGGCAAAGCTCCTTAAAATGATTGGAGATTTTGAGCGCATTGCCGATCATGGCGTGAATCTTCTGGAGTCGGCTAATGAGCTTAGAAATAAACAAATGAGTCTGACGCAGGAGGCAGCGGCACAGTATCAGGTCATGGTCTGTGCCATACAGGAAATTTTAGATATTTCGCTGACAGCTTTTCTGGAAAATGATTTAACAATGGCGGCACGGGTAGAGCCGCTGGAACAGGTCATCGACCGATTAAAGGAGAAAATGAGAACGGATCATATTCAGAGGCTTCAGGAGGGAAAATGTTCGATCGAGGCAGGATTTGTCTGGTCAGATATTCTCACCAATTTAGAACGGACGGCGGATCATTGTTCCAATATTGCAGGCTGCGTGATGGATATTGCGCAAAATAATATGAATATCCATGAATCGCTGCGGGATTTTCGGCGCGATTCAGCAGAATTTCAGAGCAAATTTGAGGAATATATGATAAAATACAGGCTATAAGAAAGGATGTGGCATGTATGATATTTTGTGTAGAGGATGATACCGCCATCCGTGAGCTGATGATCTATGCGTTAATTTCTGCCGGGCTGGATGCAAAGGGATTTGCAGAGGGCAATGCATTTTTTGAGGCGCTCAAAGAGGAGAAGCCCGAACTGGTTATACTGGATATTATGCTGCCGGGCGAGGATGGCATCAGCATCTTAAAAAAACTAAGAAGTCATATAGAAACGGCTTATATCCCGGTAATCATGGCGACAGCAAAAGGAACGGAATACGACACGGTGTTTGCACTTGATCTTGGCGCGGATGATTATTTAGCCAAGCCATTTGGCATGATGGAGATGGTTTCGCGGGTAAAGGCACTGCTTCGCAGAATGAGACAGGCGGCAGGTAAGGAATTGATATGTATTGGTCAAATACAAATGAATACAGCCGATCATACAGTATTTATTGGCGGTAAGCGCATTAGCCTGACGCTAAAGGAGTATGAGCTGCTGCGTCTGTTTATGGAAAATCCGGGAAGGGTGTTTACCCGGGATCAGCTTCTGAATCAGGTGTGGGCTCCGGACTATACAGGAGAAACAAGAACGGTGGATGTGCATATTGGTACGCTGCGTACCAAGCTGGGCGCTTGGGGATCGTATATCGAGACAGTCCGGGGAGTGGGATATCGCATGGAGGCAAAAGCATGACAAAACGAATATTCCGTACAATTTTTACGGTAGCAATAGGGGTTTTTCTGGCCTCTTTTTTGCTTTTTATGACGGTTCTATATGATTATTTTTCCAGCATCCAGCAGAATCAGCTGCGCATTCAGACGCAGCTGGCCGCTCAGGGAGTAGAGCATGAGGGGATCCGCTATCTCGAGGGACTGGACGTAAGAGATTATCGTATTACCTGGATCGGAGCAGAAGGCCGTGTTTTGTATGATAGCGTATCCCAGGCCGGGCAAATGGAAAATCATCTGGAGCGCGAGGAGGTAAAGGAAGCGCTGGCAGAAGGGTATGGCAGCAGTTCACGCTATTCTACAACCTTGACCGAGCGTTATTTTTATTGTGCCAAACGGCTGGCAGACGGAACGGTCATTCGCCTGTCTGTGATGCAAAGTACGCTGCTGATTCTTACAATTGGCATGCTGCAGCCCATTTGTATTATTTTTGTTGTGGCAGTTGCATTATCGATGATTCTAGCCTCTCGGTTAGCTAAAAAACTGGTCAAACCATTTAATGAAATCAATCTGGATCAGCCCATGGAAAATGAAGGATATGAGGAGCTGTCACCGCTTCTTGGGAGAATTGATCTGCAGCAAAAAGAGATTCGGAGGCAAAAACAGGAGCTGGTTCAAAAAAAGAATGAACTGGATGTACTGATCTCTTCTATGAAGGAAGGGCTTATTTTGCTCAGTCAAAGCGGAACCATACTAAGTATCAACAAGGCGGCAGCAGACCTGTTTGGAATTGATCAATTGAACGTGGGAAAAAACCTCCTGACAATGAGTCAGAATCAGGAACTCATGGTGATTTTAAATAAAGCCAAGCAGGGGGAGTATGCAGAAACCATCATGGAGCTTGGAGCCGGCCGATATCAGGTGGGAGCCAGTCCGGTTATTTTGAGAGATACGCTGTCGGGCATTGTTTTGCTGCTTTTAGATATTACGGAAAAGGAGAAAGCAGAGCAGCTTCGCAGAGAATTTACGGCCAATGTCTCACATGAGCTCAAAACGCCGCTTCATACCATTTTGGGCAGTGCAGAGCTGATGGCAGGCGGCATGGTAAAGCAGGAGGATATGATAACGTTTGCTCGGAGGATTTATACAGAGTCCCAGCGCATGATCCGGCTGGTGGAAGATATTATTGAGCTTTCTCATCTGGATGAGGGAGCAGAAGATATGAATTGGGAAATGATTGATTTATCTGCGCTGGCAAAACAGACAATCTGCTCCCTGGAGGGAGAGGCACAAAAAATGAATGTAGCGCTGAACCTTGAGACGGAGCCGGCAGCGGCATACGGCATACGGCAGCTGGTGCAGGAGATCATATATAATCTTTGTGATAACGCTATCAAGTATAACCGTCCGGGTGGCTCGGTGACAATACAGATCAAAGACGAAAAAGAGGTTTCTGTACTCTCGGTTTCAGATAATGGTATAGGGATTTCACCAGAGCATCAGGAGCGGG
This sequence comes from uncultured Clostridia bacterium, assembly GCA_947570515.1. Lineage (GTDB taxonomy): Bacteria > Bacillota > Clostridia > Lachnospirales > Bianqueaceae > CALWPV01. The sequence continues at coordinate 131 of CANOUM010000126.1, read as the reverse complement.
TTTTTGAACGGTTTTATCGTGTGGATAAAAGTCACTCTAAAGATATCGGTGGGACGGGGCTGGGGCTTTCGATCGTCAAGCATGCGGTTAGAGTGCATGAAGCGGAAATCAGCCTTTCCAGCAGTCTGGGA
>CANOUM010000125.1 GCA_947570515.1 uncultured Clostridia bacterium | reverse complement strand
TGGACACATGATCCATGTTTATGCCCGCGTAGTCTGCTAATATGAAACGGATGACCGCTTCCCTAAAAACCAACAGATTTTAGTGGCGATTGCTAAATCCTTTCAGGTTTCTTTAGATTATCTTCTGGATAATCCTGTAAGACAGGAAAGTTCTTGTCCCAGCCGTTTTTGCTATATGAAATCTATGGATAGCGAACATAGAGCCCTCGTCAATCAATACATTCTGTTTTTACGCTGGAAGCAGCGAAAAGAGGAAGATGACGCTGCTGCGGATGCTGACCCAGCAGATGCTGTTTCAGAAAACGGACTTTTACTTTAATTCTCCTTTGTATCTCCAATATGATGCAGGAAATCCCTGAAGCAACCCAGATATTGAGTTGACTCAGGGATTTTCATTTTGTAAGCAATATGCAGCCGATCCCGACCGTTAAAACGATCTGGATCAGCAACAAAAAAGGAAGACCGATACGAAACTTGCGGTGAAGCGTTTTATGATGAAAATACTTCATTCCCATGATGCTGCCAATACTACCGCCCAGCACCGCAGTCAAAAAGAGCATTTTCTCTGAAATACGCCATTTTCCTTTTCGTGCTCGCTGTTTATCCATTCCAAACTGCAAAAAAGCAATTAAGTTAATTCCCAGCCAGTACAGCACCGGTCCCCATATTCTTATCTTTTCGCTCAAGCCTTGCCAACAGATCCGAACAGCTGCATCTTCTCTGTTACTTTTTCTTTAATCGCAGCAGCACCAGGTGCAAGCAGCTTACGAGGATCAAAGCCTTTACCCTGCTGATCCTTACCGGCTTCAATATATTCACGGGTAGCAGCAGCAAACACCAGCTGACACTCTGTATTCACATTGATCTTAGATACGCCCAGATCAATAGCCTTTTTGATCATATCATCCGGAATTCCGGTACCGCCATGCAGCACAAGCGGCATTGTGCCGGTCTTCTCCTGAATTTTAGCCAATACGTCAAAATTCAGCCCCTGCCAATTTTCAGGATAAACACCATGAATATTACCAATACCAGCCGCCAGCATATCCACGCCCAAGTCAGCAATCTGCTTGCATTCCTCCGGATCCGCTACCTCACCGCCGCCTACAACGCCGTCTTCTTCGCCGCCGATTGAGCCTACTTCAGCCTCTACAGAAATACCCAGACCATGTGCCAGCTCGATAATCTCCTTTGTCTTTTGAATATTCTCTTCAATCCCATAATGAGAACCATCAAACATAACGGAAGAGAAGCCTGCCTCAATACATTTCTTAGCGCCCTCATAGCTGCCATGATCCAGATGCAGTGCAACCGGAACTGTAATCCCCATCTCTTCTACCATAGCGGCTACCATAGCAGCCACCGTTTTAAAACCAGTCATATATTTGCCTGCGCCTTCAGACACACCTAAAATAACAGGGGACTGATTCTCCTGAGCCGCTTGCAGCACCATTTTGGTCCACTCCAAATTGTTAATGTTAAACTGGCCAACTGCATAATGACCTGCTTTAGCCTTTTTGAGCATTTCTGCTGCAGATACTAACATGATAAATTCCTCCTAAATAGTTAATAAAACACCAAAGAAACCTTAAATTTCCATTCTATTATAAGTCAAACAGTGTCAGATTGCAAGAATTTCTTCCAAAGACGGCTGCGCATCAATCCCGCCTTTTCGGGTTGTCGTAAGAGCCCCCGCTGCATTGGCAAACCGAACCATCTGCTCCGCCTCCTCCAGCCGCAGTTGCTCCGGCGTCTGTCCGCTGCGGATCAAAAGTGACAAAAAAGCACCCATAAATGCATCGCCGGCACCTGTAGTATCAATTGCTTTTACTTCGTATGAAGGCACCGCAATCTGCCCACCGGCATGGCCGGCAATTGTTCCGGCTGCTCCCAAGGTAACCAAAACCAGCTGAATATTAGGAAATTCGTCCAATAGACGCACTATCCCCTTTTGAGGTTCCTCACATCCTGTAACAAACGTCAGTTCTTCCTCCGACACCTTTACCACATCCGCATAGGCAAGCGCTCTTATGATCTGCTCCTTTGCAGCTTGCTCAGAGTCCCAGAGATTCCTTCGCAGATTAGGATCAAAGGCAATTCTGACTTTCTTTTCTTTAGCATATTCCATCATCTGAAAACAACTCTCGCGCGAAGTTCCTTCTGCCATCATCACAGAGCTCATAAACAAATACCTGGCATTTTCAATCAGCTCCAGTGCCTCTTTCCTAACCTCCATCATCGTATCGGCACTTCCATGGCGATAAAAACTGAAGCTTCTTTCTCCATTTTCTGCCCAATGAACAAATGCCAGTGTTGTTGGATATTGTTCAGAAAAAGAAAGGGCTGACACCTCTACCCCCTCACTTGCAAGCTTTGCCGCTAGTTTTTCTCCGAATACATCCGCTCCAACCTGCCCTATAAAAGCCGTTCTCATCCCCAGCTTGGCTGCCATACATACCATATTGGCAGGCCCTCCCCCGGGATTATACTGAAATCCATCCTTCTCCAGCGGCGTAAAATCTACCAACAATTCCCCTACCGATACCAAATCTAATTGACTCATCGTTTTCCCTTCTTGTTCGCATAGCGTGGTGTATGTTTAACTTTTCTTCCTTCTTGAACGCCTTTTTCTTTTCTTTCTATTTTCTTATCTATTCTGCTGGGCGGCACCAAGCATTTCGGCCCCGTCCCAATCAGATCCTCCCGGTGAGCCTTCCGAAGAGCCTTTCTCACCAGCTCATGATTCTGCGGATTGCGGTATTGTAGCAGCGCCCGCTGCATCGCTTTCTCTTCATATGTTTTAGGCACATATACTTTTTTCATCGTCATAGGATCATAACCCGTATAATACATGGTCGTCGCTCTGGTTCCGGGTGTCGGATAAAAATCCTGCACCTGCTCTGGATGAATATGATGATCCCTCATATACTCTGCCAAAAGAACGGCTTCTTTTAACGTGCTTCCCGGATGACTGGACATAAAATAGGAAACCATATACTGATCTTTCCCCAGCTTTTCGTTCACATACTTAAACCGATCTTCAAACGCAGCAAACACCTGACATTCTGGTTTGCCCATCAGATTCAGCACTGCCGGCGCCACATGCTCTGGCGCCACCCGCAGCTGACCGCTGACATGGTTTCGGCACAATTCCCAAATGAACCGATCGGAATCATCTAACAACGCATAATCAAACCGTACACCCGAACGCACAAACACCTTTTTAACTCCGGGTAGTTTCCGCACAGCTTCCAGTGCCTGTAAATATTCCTTATGATCCACCTTCAGATTCGGACATGGTTTGGGGGACAAACACCTCTTTCCCCGGCAGCTCCCCTGTTTCAATTGTTTATCACATGCCGGCCGCATAAAGTTGGCCGTTGGTCCGCCAATATCATGGATATAGCCTTTAAAATCGGGCAGCTTTATCAGCTCTTTAGCCTCTTCAACAATGGATTCTACCGAACGTGACTGTACAATCTTTCCCTGATGAAAGGCCAGCGCACAAAATGCACATTCACCAAAACATCCTCGATTGGCTGTGATAGAAAACTTCACCTCTGAAACCGCCGGGATGCCGCCAGCTACATCATAATCCGGGTGCCATGTCCGCATAAATTTTAATTTGGCAAGCTCATCCAGCTCCTGCCGATTAAGCGGCATGGCCGGTTTTTCCACAATGACATATTTATCTCCATGACGCTGTCCAAGACTCTTTCCCCGGATCGGATCCTGTTCCAAATATTGCATAGCAAAGCATTCCGCATATGCCCTTTTATCTGCAGCTACCTCTTCATATGAAGCAATCTCTGTCACATGCTGCGGAAGCTCATCCGCCATATAACAGGTACCCGGTACTCCCCGAATCTCAGAAAGTTTCTCTCCCGCTTGCATTCGTGCGCATACTTCCTTTGTTGCCCGTTCTGCCATACCATATATCAGCATATCCGCTCCGGCATCCACCAGCATAGAACGACGCACTTTGTCCTCCCAATAATCATAATGAGCAAAACGACGTAAACTGGCCTCAACTCCTGCAATGATAATGGGCACATGCGGAAAGGCTTCTCTCACACGATTACAATATACAATTGTCGCCCTGTCCGGTCTATGTCCCGGCTCCTTGTTAGGCGCATAATAATCCTGATTTCGGCGTTTTTTAGAAACTGTATAGTTACTGACCATACTGTCCATATTTCCTGCTGCAATCATAAACCCTAGCGTAGGTCGCCCCAAACGCATAAAATCTGTCGTTGTATGATATTCGGGCTGTGCAATAATTCCGCAGGTATAGCCTAATTTTTGCAAATAACGGCCGATCAGCGCCGTACCGAAGCTCGGATGATCCACGTAAGAATCTCCCGTTATTAAAATATAATCCAGCGGACCATTTAAGTCCTCTGGCTGTGTGGGAATAAAATCATTTCTCATCCGCTACACTCCTTTATAAAATACATCTGTATAATTATAATCGTCTTTTTTCATAATGTCAATTGACAGCTCCTTGCGTCATGCAGTAAGATAAAGCAAAAATCTTAGGAGAGATGACGCATGCAGGATTTCAAAACTTTTCTTAAAGAGGCTGCCTCTGTCCGTCCCAGCCAAAATCAGCTGTGCTGGTTTGATACTGAATTTTATGCTTTTGTCCACTTTAGCCCTAACACCTACACCGGCTTAGAATGGGGAACCGGTCAAGAAGATCCCGTTATTTTTAATCCAACTGAACTGGACTGCGATCAATGGGTACGCGCCATTCAAAGCGCCGGTATGAAAGGTCTGATTCTAACAGCTAAGCACCATGACGGTTTTTGCCTCTGGCCTTCTGCCTACACCGAACACAGCGTAAAAAACAGTCCTTGCCGACGAGACATCGTAAAGGAAGCCTCAGAGGCTTGCCGGCGTGCCGGCCTGAAATTTGGTTTTTACCTATCTCCTTGGGATCGCAATTCAAAGCTGTATGGAACACCTGCTTATAATGATTATTATTGCTGCCAGCTCACAGAGCTGCTGACGCAGTATGGCGATATTTTTTGTGTGTGGTTTGATAATGCCTGTGGTGAAGGGCCTAATGGAAAAAGACAAGAATATGATTTTGATCGTTACATAGCGCTCATCCGCCAATATCAGCCTCGGGCTGTCATTTTTAATGATTATGGCCCTGATGTGCGCTGGTGCGGTAATGAGGCCGGCAAAGCACGCTATGCCGAATGGGCGGTGGTTCCTTCTGAGCTTTGCCATCTTGCCCCCGTCCAAAGCGGTCCCGGTCCTTTGGAGGGAAACCTGAGACATATGTATAATCCTGATCCTGATATTGGCTGCTTGTCTAATATTCTCTATTCCAAAGGACTTGTATTTTGCCCGTCAGAGGTGGATATGTCGATCCGTCCCGGCTGGTTTTATCATTCTGATGAACATCCTCATTCTTTGGAACGTCTTTTTCAGACCTATCTTCATACTGTAGGCGGCAATACCTG
>CANOUM010000124.1 GCA_947570515.1 uncultured Clostridia bacterium | reverse complement strand
ATACCGCCGGCTTCCCCTTCGGTAACCTTAGTATCCCGGATCGCATCAAGCAAAGAGGTTTTACCATGATCTACATGTCCCATTACGACCACAACCGGAGGTCTGGTCACCATATTCTCTTCGCTGTCCTCAGCATGATTGGCATAGGCAGCAAAAATATCCTCCTCCACCTGATGCTCGACCAAAATGCCCATATCCATAGCCAGCTCTTCGGCCTGCTCAAATTCAATCATTTGATTCAGTCCTGCCATAATGCCTTTTCCCATCAATGCCTTAATGATCTGGTTAATCGGTTTATGCAGCATATCCGCAAACTCTTTTACCGTCATGCTGTCCGGCAGGGCAATGATAGAGATCTCCTCTTCCTGTACGGCCTGCCGTTCAACCGGCTTCTTGGGACCTTTTTTCTTATGTCTGGCGAGGCGATCATCCTCCAGATAATTTGCCTCCTGCATCAGCTTGTTTTTCTTATTTTTATATTCTTCGGTTGCTGTATTTTTCTGTTTTTCTTTCCGAATCCGGTCATTTTTCTTAGCCGGCTTTTCATCCAGCTTTGGACGCTCCGGAATCGCTAAGCCCGTATCCAGAAAATCAGCATTATTTCGCCTGTTGTCTGTCCGGCGATGCTCCTGGCCGCCCCGGTTATAGCCGCCGGCACTTCTATCGCCGCCTTGACCGCCCCGGCCATTATTATAACGCCGATCACCGCCCCGGCTATCGCCTCCGCGATTCTCACCGCTGCGTCCTCCTGCACTTCGGTTATAAGAACCGCCTGCACTACGCTCTCCGCCCTGTGCTCCGTACCGGCGGTTATCTCCGCTGCGTCCTTCGCTGTTTCGATTCTCATTGCTGCGGCCATCAGCGCCCCGGGATCCTGCCATACGCCGGCCATCTCCGCTGCGGCTTTGCCGTCTATCCTGCATGCCGCCCTCGGTACGCGGTCTGCGCTCTGTGCTTCGCTGCGGAGCCCCTGCTACGTCCTTACGCACTCTCGGCGCCTCGGCCTCCGCCTTTTCTTCTTTTGGCTTTTCACTTTCCGGCTGCCCAGAAACGGCCTTCTCCTTTTTAACAGAATCCGGCTCTGCTTCCTTAGTCTCTGGTTTTTCTACCTCTTTCGCAGCCTCCGGCTTCTTTTCCTCTTCCGTCTTCTCTGGCTCTGGTTTTGCCTGCGGCTTGCTTTCCGGCTTTGCTGCCAAAGCCGTCTTCTCTTTCGCCGGCTTTTCCTTAGCTTCTTCTTTCTTTTCAGCCGCTTCTGCAGGCGCTGCCTTGACCACCTTTTTTCTTACCATTGTAATTTTCTTACCGGTAATGAGAGATTTAATCTTCACTACCTCCGCCGGTTCCAGAGTGCTCATCGGATTGGGAACGAAAATCCCCAGTCCTTCCAGCTTTTTCATGATTTCCTGTACCGGTACATTGAGTTCTTTTGCTAACTGCTGTACTCTGATTTTTGCCACTATTTTTCCACCTCATTTATGCATTTTTCTGCAAAATTTCCGTTAATCCTTTAGCCAGGCCCTGTTCACAGATCGCAACGCAGGAACGCGCCGTCTGTCCCATGGCAGCTCCCAGCTCTTCCTTGGAAAAAGGAGTATCTATGATCGGAACTGAATAAAACCTGCATTTATCATGGAATTTCTTATAGGTATTGGGGGACGCATCCTGCGCAACTAATACCACACAGGCCTTTTGACTTCGTATGGCCTCCTCGCAGAGCTCCTCTCCGCTTCGGCTTTTGCCTGCCTTCCGGCAAAGCCCCAGCATAAACAATGCTCTTGGTTTTTTCTGTTCATTCATCATCGGATAACTCTTTTCTCAATGTTTCATAGAGCGCCGCATCCATCGTCACTTCTAATGAACGCTCCAGCGCTTTTGTTTTGATCGCTTTCTCCAGGCACTCAGCCTTCGGACACAGGTATGCTCCCCGACCTGCCTTTCGGCCTGTAAGATCAATACTGATTTCTCCTTCAGGAGACCGCACAACGCGGATCAGACTGCGTTTATCCTGCACTTCCTGACACCCCATGCATTTACGTTTCGGGGTTTTTCGCATTTTCATTCTTCTTCACCAATGCTCTCATCCATGGTCAGCTCATCATCCTCTTCTTCTATGAACTCGTACTCGTATTCGTACTCCTCTTCCTCTGCTTCCTGAGCTGCCTGTGTTTCACTCTTGATATCAATTTTATATCCCGTCAGCCGGGCGGCCAGCCGGGCATTTTGTCCTTCTTTGCCAATCGCCAGCGAAAGCTGATGATCCGGTACCACAACAGTAGCCGTAAATCCTTCTTTATCCACCTCTACGCGCTCAACCTCCGCAGGACTCAGCGCTGCAGCAATAAAGCGAGCCGGCTCTTCATTCCAGATTACGATGTCAATCTTTTCTCCTGCCAGCTCATGCACAATGGTATTCACACGGTTTCCGCTCGGTCCCACGCAGGCTCCCAGCGGATCTACCATGGGATCTTTGCTGTACACGGCAATCTTAGATCTGGACCCCGCCTCACGTGAAATACTCTTAATCATCACGATCCCATCATGAATCTCCGGTACTTCCTGTTCAAACAAGCGCTGAATCAGCTCCGGATGGGTTCTGGACACCATCACCATCGGGCCGCGCTGTCCGTTTTTAACCTCCAGCACATACGCCTTAATCCTCTGATTCATCGCATATGGCTCTCCCGGGATCTGCTCCTTAGGAGCCAAAAGCGCCTCGATCTTGCCCAGATTGATATATACGTTTCCTTTTTCCTTACGCTGGATCAATCCAGACACCATATCCCGTTCTTTTCCTTTATACTCCCCGTATACAATGCCCCGCTCCGCTTCCCGCAGCTTCTGCACCACGACTTGCTTTGCATTCTGCGCCGCGATGCGGCCAAAATTTTTAGGCGTAACTTCTATTTCACATACATCGCCCACTTTATAATTGTCATTGATTTTGACTGCCTCGTCCACCAGAATCTCCAGCGCCGGATCTGTCACTTCAGCCACTACATTTTTCCAGGCTAACACCCGAACAGTTCCTTTATTCCGGTCCATATTCACAGTGACATTCTGTGATGTACCGAAATTTTTCTTACAGGCTGTCACCAGCGACGCCTCAATCGCTTCAAAGATGACCTCTTTGTCAATCCCCTTTTCCGCTTGGAGCTGCTCCAAAGCCTGAATCAATTCGTTCATTTTTTCCACTTCCTCCTTAATATGTTTAAAAAATCACAGCCAGCCTGATACTGGACATTTCTTTTTTCATCATCTGAAGCCTTGTTCCATCCTCAAGCTCCAGTTCTGCTTCTTCTGTCTCCGGGTTATACCCCAAAAGCTTTGCCTGAAAGCTTTTTTGGCCTCCGGCCGCCTCTGCCGGCTGATATAATTTGACGTCGACCACTTTGCCAATGCTTCTGGCATAGTCCTTATCTTTTTTGAGAGGCCGATCCAGCCCGGGTGAACTGACCTCCAAAATGTACACCGTTTCGATTGGATCCTGCTTTTCCAGCTCTGCCTCCAGTGCACGGCTCAGATCTACACAGTCGTTAATAGAAAAGCCGCCCTCTTTATCGGCAAATACCTTTAAATACCAGTTGGGACCTTCTTTTACATAATCCACATCGACCAGTTCATAGTTCATTTGCTGTGTCAGCGTGAGCGCTACGGACTCTACATATGCGATTAGCTCCTGTTTTTTCACTTCACCCTCCATTTTCCTCTTATAATACAGAAGAGTGAGCTCTTCGCTCACTCCTCTCATTACCATATTTTATGAATATTATAGCACTTTCATACATCAAATGCAAGTATTAAAATAGGCTCATTTGGTCAGTATCCGGCAGGTCTCCCATGATGCCTAAGGCTTTCATGGTCTCTGCCATCGTGCGGCTTACCTTAGTGCGGTTGATAAAATCCTCAATTGTCAGAAATTCACCCTCCTGCCGTGCTTGTACAATGGACTCTGCCGCTGTTGCCCCCATGCCGTTTAAGGTATCAAACGGCGGCAGGAGCTTGCCGTCAATAATCCGGAATTTATGATGATCGGAGGCATACAGATCGATCGGCAAAAATTCGATTCCCCGGCAGTACGATTCGATCACAAGCTCGAGAAGCGTGCGCACTTCTTTGTCCTTTGCTGTCTGCTCCTCCTTAGATTTAGCATCCACAGCAGCCATAGCCTCGCGGGCTCTTTCTTCGCCGCGTGCCATCGTTTCATAATCAAAGCTATCAGCACGAATCGTATAGAAGGCGGCATAATAAGCCTCCATATGATACACCTTGTAATAGGCAATGCGCAGCGACATCGTGACATAGGCGGCCGCATGTCCCTTAGGAAACAGATACTGAATCTTTTTGCAGGACTCGAGGTACCACGGCTCAATGCCATGCGCAATCATATCATCAATATCGCTTTGCTTAAGTCCCGGGCCTTTTTTTCCTTTTCGGACCGCCTCCATAATTTTAAAGGATTGGAGCTTATCCATACCAAGATGAATCAAATCGATCATGATATCTTCACGCGTACAGATACATTCCGAAATGGGCGCAATTCCCTGATCCACAATATCCTTTGCATTATTATTCCACACATCCGTCCCGTGGGAAAGTCCTGAAATCCGGACCAGATCCGAGAAATTCTGCGGTTTCGTGTCCACCAGCATCTGTCGTACAAAACGGGTGCCAAATTCAGAAATGCCATACGTCCCTACCGGACTTCCGATCTGCTCCGGCGTCACCCCCAGTGCCTCTGTGTTTAAAAACAAGGACATCACTTTGGGATCATCCAACGGAACCTCCGTGGCCTTTGTCTGCGTCAAATCCTCCAGCATGCGCACCATGGTGGGATCATCATGCCCCAATATATCCAGCTTGAGTAAGCGCCCATGCAGCTGATTGTAATCAAAATGCGTCGTCACAATCGGAGTATTCATATCATTTGCCGGATGCTGCACCGGACAAAAATCATATACACTGTAGCCCATAGGTACGATGATTTGTCCTCCCGGGTGCTGACCTGTCGTTCGCTTTACATCCAAACAACCCGAAATCAAATAGTTGATTTCTGCATTACTGGCCGTCTGTCCGCGCTCTTCCATGTATTTGCGTACCATTCCATACGCCGTCTTGTCAGCCAGACCACCCATCGTTCCTGCTCTAAACACATGCCCTGTCCCGAACATTTCCTCCACATAAGCATGTGCTTTGGGCTGATATTCTCCGGAAAAGTTCAGATCAATATCCGGCTCTTTATCTCCGTCAAATCCCAAAAACACCTCAAACGGGATCTCCTGTCCATCCTTAGTCAGCGGCGTACCGCAAACGGGGCATACCTTGTCCGGCAGATCAAAACCGGACATACCGGCTTTCGCCTTTACCTCCGGCGAATCAAAATCGCTGTACTGACATTTTTTGCAGTAGTAATGTGCCTGCAGAGGATTGATTTCGGTAATCTCCGCCATGGTCGCCACCAGTGAAGAACCCACCGATCCTCTAGAGCCTACATAATAGCCATCGGCCACC
>CANOUM010000123.1 GCA_947570515.1 uncultured Clostridia bacterium | reverse complement strand
GGGTTGTGGCGGATCGCGCGAATAAATCTCGCAGTATGGTTGTATTAGATTTTCTAACGGCAGGGTTAATTTTAGGTTATCAGTTACTGTTGGGGCATATTTCTTTTGTTCCGCTTATGATGGTTTGTTTAATTCTACTGTATAGCATTAGCGGTTTTTATGGCCCCTCTGTGCAGGCAAGCATTCCTCTTTTGCTGAATAATACCCTTGCGATTCGTGGCTATGGGATTGTAAATATGGTAAACAACCTTTCTTGTTTACTGGGTCCTGTTCTCGGTGGTATGATTTTCGGCTTTGCCGGCATACGTCCTGTTTTAGTCATTAGCTGCTTATGTTTTTTTCTTTCAGCTGTTATGGAGCTTTTTATTCATATTCCTTATCAAAAGGTTCAGAAAAATAGAAATATGCTTGTTACTATTATGACGGACCTTCGTGAGAGCTGGAATTTTATTTTTCATGAAGAACGCAGCATTTTTCGTACTCTTGCATTATTTGCATTTATCAATCTTACTTCTGTAGGGTTATATAGCGTTGGAATTCCTGTTGTCATAACCGCTACACTTGGTCTGACGGATTCGCATCTGGGGTATTTGAATGGGGCGATGGGGCTTGGAGGTCTCCTTGGCGGCCTTGTTACCAGTGCATTAGCCAGCCGGATTAATGTAGAAAAAAGTTATCTGTTACTCATTGCCAATGTAATCGCAACGGCTGGATTGGGGATTGCGCTGTTACCGTTTGCTTCTTCTTATGGATTTTTAATTATGCTCTTCTTTGGGTTTTTAAATAATTTTGTGAATGCTGTTTTTAATATTCGTGTAACCGCGGCAATTCAAGCTAAAACAACAAAGGAGCTGACCGGAAAAATAATGGCATTTGTATCAGTTGTATGCGGCTGTATGCAGCCTGTTAGTTTAACCATTCATGGTATTCTGTTTGATAAACTGATTTCTTGTCCGTATGTGATTTTCTTTGGCGGCGGTATGATTTGTTTTGTGCTTGCTTTAAATGCCAGAAAGCTTTTAAAGCAGCTTGTTTAAAGGGAATCTTTGGCGAGTGAAGAGTTATCGGTAACAGCATGGACTGCTGCAAAACCTCTGGAAGCCGTATAAACACTGAAAAACAAAAGAACCTGCTGTTTAAGCAGGTTCCATAGAAAGTGCAGTTGGAGGGACTCGAACCCTCAAGTCGTTAAATGGACACTAGATCCTTAGTCTAGCGCGTATGCCAGTTCCGCCACAACTGCATGGGACTCATAACGCCAATTATCATAGCACTTACAGGCTTTTCTGTCAAGCAGTTTTTTATCAGGGATTTGAATTAGCAGAAGCAATAAAAAAACGCTGATGATTTAAGTAATAAAATGATGAAATATCCCTATACCTTCTATATGGGGAATTAGGGATAGCTATCATTAGATGACAGCAGCGGAAGCGGATTCCCCAAAGAGTGAAAGGAGCTATGGAAGTGAAATTTTTCGGAACTTTTAAGAATGCATTTAAAACAGAATCGCCTTATAAGCAGTTTTTTCTGTCTATATTAGTAGTCGCACTTTCTTATGGATTATATAAAGGCGTGATTGATAATTTTCTTGCAGAAATTGTCACAATGACGGAATTTGATAAAGGTTTGTCTGAGTTCTTCCGGGAACTGCCGGGGCTTCTGTTGGTATTTATCTTAGCTGCCTTTTATACCTTTTCGGCCGAAACCATTTATAAGATGGGAGCGGTCATCATGCTGGCGGGAATGGCTATGCATGCTGTGGTGCCTGCTAATAAAGCGATGATCATTTTAGCAATTATTATATATTCGCTGGGCGATCATATTCAGTTAGGAATGCGTACCACATTAGCTTTGGAGTATTCCAAAGAAGGGCGAAGCGGAAGAGCGCTGGGATGGGTCAGCTCCATGATGCAGGGAGGACATTTGATAGGCTTTGTTATCATTGGCGTGGCATTTTTATTTGTTTCTGGCGTAGAGGCCTATCGAGCGGTATTTATGATTTCTACAGTATTGCTTTTGGTGGGTATGCTGTTCTCACTACGGATCAACGGGAAAAGTGAAACCGATAAAACCAACAGCCGTTTTTATTTCCGCAAAAAATATACAAAATACTATTTTCTTGAAGTGTTTTATGGCGCGAGAAAGCAAGTGTTTTTTACTTTTGGACCCTATGTACTGATTCTATTTTATGGAGCGTCCACTACGGTTATCAGTCTCCTGTTTGCTATTTCCGCTGTATTTAGTTTTGTGCTTTCACCGATGATAGGAAAATTGATTGACAAGATTGGATATAAAAAGGTAATGGTAGGTGATACGCTGATCTTGGTTATTGTTTGTTTTTTCTATGGGTTTGCCCATCGAATTTTTCCCAAAGATATTGCATTTGTAGTGTGCTGTGCCAATTATATTTTGGATTCCATTATCTCGCTGGCATCGATGGCCTCCAATGTATATGTTCACGACCTGGCAGATACTCCGGAGGAGGCAAGAGCCACCATTTCTACCGGTATTTCTGTCAATCATCTCATTACCATTTTTATTGCTTTGTTTGGTGGTTGGATTTGGACCAAGCTAGGTATGGAGACTCTGTTCATTCTTTCTGCGGTATTGGGATTGTGTAATAGTGCTTATGCTGCTACGATAAAATCACATAGTGGGAAATCAAAAGCAGAAAAAGCATCGTAAGGGAGGGTAAGCCATGCATTATACAAGTATATATCAGTCCCCTGTAGGAGAAGTGCTCCTTGCAGCTGATGAAATTGGCGTTGTAGGACTTTGGTTTAAGGGGGAAAAGTATTATGCCTACTGCTTAGATGAGAAAAATGAGCCGCAGGAAACGCCGATTCTTCAAAAGTTAAAGAGGTGGCTGGATATCTTTTTACAGGCAGGCAGCCGGACTTTGAGCCTCATATTCATCGGGTAGTGGCATCCAATAATAGCTTAGCAGGGTATGCCGGTGGTATTGACAAAAAGATTATGTTTTTAAAATTAGAGGGTGCTTATAAAGCTGAATATTTCGTGCCGGAACATTCAACAGCACCGTAAGATATGACAGTGCTATGCCGGGGATTGTAAACATAGTATTTATATATATTATGAAGAGAGAGGATCCTCGTATATGGAAAAAAGTAAAAATCCGTTTATCAATGATTGCAATATGGCAGGAGTTAGACCTATTATGGTTGATCTGCCGTATCCCCCTATTCAGGTGAGGGGGAAAAATCAAAGATATGCGGATCTTTTGATGGACGATTATTGCGGATCAGTATCTGAGTTATCAGCCATTTTGCAATATATCAATAATGAAAACCGCATGTCCGGCGAGCATTGTCCGTTAGCTCGAACAATTTTGGGGCTTGCGATGGCAGAGATGATACATCTGCAGAAGCTTGGTGAATTGATTCATTTACTGGGCGGAATGGTAGGTTTTGAGACAAATCAGCCTAATGGGCTGTGGTCACCGGCGTATCTGACGCTGCCTAGATGGATTCCGCAAATGCTGCAGGTGGACATAGAAGCAGAACAGGCGGCGATTCATCAATACAGACTGCATATCAGCATGATTCAGGATGATGCCGTCAATGCTGTACTGAAACGAATCATTCATGATGAAGAATACCATATTATGATTTTACAGCAGCTGGTCAGAGAGGGATGGGAAAAAACGGAATAAGGCAAGCGTGTTATATAATACAGTAGAAAAAACGGTAAGCATGTGATAAAATAAGCGCAGCATAAGTTTGATGAGAAAATAACGAATCTGATTAATGAACATAAAAGGAGATCGTATGAAGCATATCATTGAAAATGTTCCCTTTATCAGTCAGCTGATTAAATACCCAACGGGCTGCGAGAGTGTGTCTGCCGTCATGGCGCTGCAATATCTGGGGCTGTCAATCACGCCAGAACAGTTTATGGATGAACTTTTGCCGCGGGGCGCGGCGCCGGTGATGGGGGAAGATGGAATGTATCATGGCTGCGATCCATGGGAAGCATTTCCGGGAAGCCCGTATACCAATGAGGGGTGGGGATGCTTTGCTCCGGTTATTCTGAAGGCGGTTGAGAAGCTGGAGGAGTACGAGGCGAGCGCATATTATGGACTGAGTATTCAGGAGCTGTGCCGCCGGTTTATTGACCGGGATATACCGGTGGTATTTTGGGGGACGATTGATATGAAGGAGCCCTATCATTTGCGTGATTGGTATACGGAAACCGGGAAAAAAATTGAATGGATTAACCCGATGCATTGTTTGCTGCTCATCGGTTATGATGAAGAAGGGTACATCTTTAATGATCCGACTGGCGGTGAGAGGGCATATTATAAGAAAGAAAATGTAGAACGCGCTTATGAGGCGCAGAAAAGTCAGGCAGTTGTGATTCAAAAAGCAAGAAATGGCAATCCGCAGGGGTAAGCGGATTGCCATTTCTTGCTTTTTGCTCGAATCATTTTCAAAACTGCTCTCATTTTGTGTCAGTCAGGTTCTTTAGATTCCAAACCTGTCATTTAAAAATCAGATTTGCCCGCATGATAGTTATTGCTTCCTTATCAAGCCATATCCCCACACCGAAGGCTTCCCATCATGCTCTGAAATTAATTTGTGAATTGTCTGCTGTTCTTCCCAGCGTCTTTTGAAGCTATCCTTGCCTACACAGTACAATTCAATGTGAATATTCTGATTCACACGAACCAAATATAATCTTCCGTTTTTTTGTTCTATATGTATCTTGCCGGGAAGATATATTCCTGTATATTTTTCAAGGGATTCCGGAGATAGAGGAATCTCCTCCGGCCTGCGCGAAGCAGGAGGCTGTTCATCATGCATAATTGCCGCAATAGCATTTCCAAAACGATATTGATCTAATGACTCCGTATTCGATATAATGATAATGCAGATATCTTCATCGAAATAATACTGGGTATAAGCCGATACGCCAGGCATATCTCCGCCATGCTCATATTTAATCGTTCTGCCTTCCGCATATCGCTCTAAACCATAGCAATAGTTGTTTTTGTTTTCTGACAGATAGATTTCATAGGTATATTCCGATAAAATTTTTCTGTTTTTGAGACATTCATACCATTTTTGCAAGTCATCACAATTCGTAACCAATGCACCTGCGCCAATACTATATAAATTATTCGTATATGGCACTCTGACCAGCTTGCCATAATCATGCATATAATTACTTGCTTTGTTTTTTATAATATTTTGACCGTTGTCAAATACAGTGTTGTTCATTCCTGTCTTCGAAAAAATGTTTTCCTGTAAGAATTCATTGTAGGTCTGTCCTGAAACATGCTCGATAATCCATGCAAGTACATTATAATTGGAATTATTATAATCGAATTCTTCCCCCGGCTTCTTTATAGGCTCCCTAATGATCCAATCTCTAAAAAATTGTTCTTTATCATAAGGTTTTCTATCCTCATTTACATAAAAATCGTCTTCAAAGTTATAATTATTATGCAGTCCCGATGTGTGTGATAAAAGATGATGAACCGTTATTTCC
>CANOUM010000122.1 GCA_947570515.1 uncultured Clostridia bacterium | reverse complement strand
CATGATGGGAGCCATGGATAATCTCGTTAAGGGAGCTGCCGGACAAGCTGTTCAAAATATGAATCTGCTGTTTGGCTTAAACGAAACAGAGGGCCTGACCGCCGTTCCCATGTTTCCGTAAGCTTTGAGGTGTACAATGGAAATAAAAAACGAATCCAAACCCTCCATTCGCATCATGACCATGGCTGACTTTGAAGAAGTCCATGCGCTTTGGCTTTCCATTCACGGTTTTGGCATCCGCACTTTGGATGATTCTAAAGAAGGCATCGAAGCTTTCATCCGCCGTAACCCCACAACCAGCATGGTAGCCGTTCAGGATCATAAGATCATAGGCGCTATCCTCTGCGGCCATGACGGGCGCAGAGCCTGCCTTTATCATGTGTGCGTTCATGAAGCCTACTGTAAACGGGGGATCGGACAGCAAATGGTACATGCCTGTCTAAAGGCTCTAAAAAAAGAAGGAATCAATAAGGTCAATCTCATCGCTTTTCAAAACAATGCCGTAGGCAATCGCTTCTGGCAGGAGCTGGGATGGCAGAAGCGTGATGATGTGAATTATTATGAATACAACCTGAACCCGCAAAATCATACTGATTTTGTTCCGTAATCCTAAGGCAGATAAAACAGCTTTTTGCCGCTTAGCGGCGGTTCATATTATATAAAATGGAGAGATACATTATGAAACAAATAAAAGGCGGCGTTACAGCCGCGCAAGGATTTCTGGCTGCTAGCACAGCCGCCGGAATCAAATATCAGAACCGGCAGGATATGGCTATGATCTATAGCCAAACGCCCTGCTATGCGGCGGGTACGTTTACGCGCAATCTTGTCAAAGCAGCTCCCGTGCTCTGGGATCAGCAGATTGTACAACAGGGCAGCGCCCAGGCCGTGGTGATCAATGCCGGTATTGCGAATGCGTGTACCGGTTCGGAAGGTATGCAGTACTGCCGCCTTACGGCGGAAGCTGCCGGCGAGCAGCTTAGTCTTGATATGCATCAAGTATTGGTGGCCTCTACCGGCGTGATCGGTAAACAGCTGCCGATGGACCGTATTGTCAGCGGCATTCAGGCTATGGCGCCGCAGCTTTGTGCAGATCTATCCAGCGGTCATCAGGCGGCTCTGGCTATCATGACGACCGATACTCATGAGAAGGAGGTTGCCGTGCAGCTTACACTGAGCGGCCATACAGTTACAATCGGCGGCATGTGCAAGGGCTCTGGCATGATCCATCCTGACATGTGCACGATGCTAAGCTTTATTACCACTGATGCTGCAATCTCGCAGGCACTGCTGTTGGAGGCGCTGCAGACGGATGTAGAAGATACCTACAATATGATTTCGGTGGATGGCGACACCTCCACCAATGATACCTGTTTGCTGCTCGCAAACGGACTGGCGGGCAACCCGGAAATTTGCGAAAAAAATGCAGACTACCGGCTGTTCTGTGAGGCGCTGCATTTTGTGAATGAAACTTTAGCTAAGCAAATGGCTGGCGATGGAGAGGGAGCTACCGCTCTATTTGAAGTAAAGGTCGTCGGCGCAGAAAACAAAGAACAGGCCAAGCTTCTGAGCAAGGCCGTGATCACCTCTAATCTTACCAAAGCAGCGATTTATGGACATGATGCTAACTGGGGACGCATTTTATGCGCTATGGGATATTCCGGTGCTTCCTTTGATCCACAGCAGGTCGACCTCTTTTTTGAAAGTGCCGCAGGACAAATTCAGCTGGTAAAAGACGGAGTTGCGCTGGATTACAGCGAAGAAGAAGCAACAAAAATCCTCTCCCAGCCTGAAGTCACCGCCATTGCAGACGTCAAAATGGGATCTGCCAGCGCTACGGCCTGGGGATGTGATCTTACTTACGATTATGTAAAAATTAACGCAGATTATCGTTCTTAATCTTGTTCGATAGATCAAAACAGAATGGAGAAGACTATGATCAATCAAGAATATCTGGATAAGGCTCAGGTGCTCATTGAGGCACTGCCTTATATTCAGCGCTTCAACCGTAAAATCGTGGTTGTAAAATATGGCGGCAGCGCTATGGTAGATCCTGAACTAAAAAAGAACGTCATTCAAGACGTTGTATTACTGAAACTACCCGGCTTTAAGCCCATCATTGTACATGGCGGCGGCAAAGAAATCAGCCGCTGGGTTTCGAAAGTCGGCAAAGAACCTCAGTTCGTTAATGGCCTGCGTGTAACCGATGCTGAGACCATGGAAATTGCGGAAATGGTGCTTGGCAAGGTCAATAAGGAACTGGTCACGCTCGTACAAGCTCTGGGTGTTCATGCTGTTGGCATCAGCGGTAAAGACGGCGGCCTTCTCACCGTACAAAAAAAGCTCGCTGACGGTCAGGATATCGGATATGTGGGAGATATCACACATGTGAATCCCAAGCTGCTGCTGGATTTGCTGGCAGACGATTGTCTGCCCATCATCTGTCCTATCGGCCTTGATGAAAATTTCCAGACCTACAACATCAATGCCGACGATGCGGCCTGCGCCGTGGCAGAAGCCGTCCATGCAGAAAAGCTTACATTTTTAACCGATATCGAAGGCGTCTACCGCGATAAAGACGATCCCTCCACACTCATCTCAGAGCTCTGCGTTTCAGAGGCAAGCCAGCTCATTCAAGATGGCTTTATAGGAGGCGGTATGATCCCCAAGCTGCACAACTGCATTGCTGCCATTGAAAACGGCGTGAACCGTGTCCATATTTTAGATGGCCGCATCCCGCACAGCTTACTCTTGGAAATCTTCACCAACAAAGGTATCGGTACTGCTATTTTACGAGAGGAGATAGAATCATGACGCAGCTTCAGCAAATCAAAGAGGCAGAAAACACATTGCTTCATACCTACACCCGCTTCCCCGTCGTATTAGATCACGGTCAGGGCTGCTATCTGTATGATACAGATGGCAAAGCTTATCTCGATTTTGCCGCCGGCATCGCCGTGTGCGCGCTTGGCTACCACTATCCCGGCTATGATGAAGCACTCAAGGCTCAAATTGATAAACTGCTTCACACCTCCAATCTCTATTATCATCAGCCATCCATTGATGCCGGTAAGAAGCTTCTGGCACTGAGCCATATGCACCGCGTCTTCTTTACCAACAGCGGCACCGAGGCCATCGAAGGGGCGCTGAAGGCCGCCAAAAAATATGCCTATCAAAAAACAGGCCATGCCGGCCATGAAATCATCGCTATGCAGCACTCTTTCCACGGCCGCAGCATCGGTGCGCTTTCCGTAACCGGCACCGACCATTATCGTGAACCCTTTGAACCATTAATGGACGGTGTCAAATTTGCTGTATTCAACGACCTCGACAGCGTCAAAGCACAAATCAATGACCGCACCTGCGCCATCATCGTTGAAACCGTTCAAGGCGAAGGCGGCATCTATCCCGCAGAGCCTGCCTTCCTGCAAGGACTGCGCGCACTTTGCGATGAACATGAACTTGGTCTCATTCTCGATGAAATTCAGTGCGGATTAGGCCGCTGCGGCCATGCCTTCGCTTATCAGGCATATGATATTCAGCCTGATATCGTAACCTGTGCCAAGGCGCTCGGCGGCGGCATTCCCGTTGGCGCCTTTCTGTTAAACGAAAAGCTCTCACAGGCCTCCCTTGCACCGGGTGATCACGGTACCACCTATGGTGGCAACCCGTTCGCGTGTGCCGCCGTTTCCAAGGTTCTCACAATTTTTGAACAGGATCAGATCTTCGAACATGTACAAACCATCACGCCCTATTTCGAATCGCAGCTTGATGAGCTGATTTCCCGGCATAGCTGTCTGACCGGCCGGCGTGGTATGGGATTGATGCAAGGCCTTGTACTCGACCCTGTCCTTCCTGTAAGTGAGGTATGCAAAAAAGCTTTAGAACAGGGTCTCATTGTAATTTCTGCCGGAGGCAATGTGCTTCGTCTCGTTCCTCCGCTGATCATCACAGAAAGCCATATTGATGAAATGATCCAGAAATTGGAGCAGTGTCTTCTCTAATCCTCTGCTTCTCCTCTGGCCCAGCGCTGAAATACATTAGCTGCCATCAGGCAGGCATCGGAGTTAATCCAGAAATAGGTGCTCTTTCCTTTATTATGACTGTTAAGAAGCTTTGCCTTTCTCATAACTTCCAGATGATATGCCGCCGTATTCAGTGCCATCCCCAGTTTTTTTGCTATATCCGTGCTGGTCTTTTCTCCTTCGGCTACAATATATTCAATAATGGCAGTCCGATTTCGATCTCCTGCCGCATTGCCAAGCTGATCCATGGTCAGCTTGGTTTCTTTATGCCGTTTAAGCGTCTGCTCATATTGCCCGCCCAATAAAATCCATCCGGACTGTCCGGTTCCTATATCGATCAGCAGCGTATTTTTCATAATCACCGCTACAGAATACACAAGCTGGTCGACCCCTGCCAACATCTCTTGCTGAATTCGCTTTTTTTCACCATACACATAAAAAACACACGCTTTCAGCTCTTCCTCGTCAACATGTTCCTGCCATGCCAATATGCTGCTTGCGGATTCCCGATAAATACTTTCTATCTCCTCATAATATTGTTTGCCCCATTTTTGAAGATTGGTGATAAAAATAACCGGATTCAAAAAAAACTCCAACAGTAAGAATTGAATCTCGCCCGTCAGCTTACTGCGGCGAATAATCTCTCCAATTTCCTCCAGTTTCAGATCCTGTACCGAATATTTCAAATAATATTGTGCCACCGCTTCCTTCATTTTGGAAACATCCTGTATGGTTTCCCAGATCTGCATCATATCCAGATTCCCTTTTGTTTGCTGCATGACACTGCCAAAAATCTGCATTAAACAGCTTTGTGTCATTCGATCAGGCAGATAAAAGAAAATCTTCAATATGGCATCCGGATTTGGAAAACGCTGCATCCAATATGTAATATACGCCAGATCCTCTGCCTCATTGCCGGCCCCGGCAACATGCTGCATCCACTTCTCTCTTTCATTCAGTTTCAATGTAAACATCGATATCCAATCATATATGAGCCCCGGTGCCTTGCGAAATTTAGTTTTCATCATTTTCCTCTCCTCAATTTTCACACTTCCATACAACTTTTCATTTCGTTAATTATATACCAATTGAATATAAATTTCCAGCCTGAAGTACTGGTTTTACAAAATAAAAAGCGGCCCTAATTGGGCCGCCGTTAGGAAGCTTCCCTGCTTATAACAGGATTAGAGAAAATGAAATCTATCTTTGCAGACCGAAGCACCTTTCAACCAATGCAAACGTATCTTCAATGCTCCTGTTCTCATCTCGGATTATAACTTGAAAACCGGAATGAAGAAAAAAGTCATAATTGGCAGGTGAATTGATTCTCTTTAAACATTCCCTAAAGTTTTCCAGCGCCGCCTCCGGATTTTCTTCCACAAATTTTTCCAGTACAAGCCTTGTCTCCGACTTCGGTTCCACCTCGATATCCTCGATCGTCTCATCCGGCGTAGACTGCAGGAGCGCATCCACCGGCAGCGGCTCCTCCGGTTCCTCCGGCACTCTCTCCCTCATCATGCTCCGCAGGATGACGAAAGCGAGCAGAGCCAGGATCAGAAGAATCAGCACAAAAACAAGCACATCCGCCGCCTC
>CANOUM010000121.1 GCA_947570515.1 uncultured Clostridia bacterium | reverse complement strand
ATTATAAAGAGTATGTAGACAAGATTATTCAGAGCGCAAAGGAGCTTGCGGAAACAGTCAGCGATAAAACAAAGCAGACGGCTTCCACAGCTAAAATTGAGCTGGATATCAAAAAGGCAGAGCGTGAACTTGAAAAAGCTTACAAAGCACTGGGGCGCATCATGTACCAGATCGAGATCGGCAGTCTCCGGCGCGATGAGCAGATCATCAAAGTAGCCTGCGCGCAGGGTAAGCAGCAGGAGGAGCAGATTGCACAGCTCGAAAAAGAAAAAGAAGCTATCAAAAATCAAAGCGCCGACGGCCCTATTGATGTAGAAGGGCAGGAGGTCGCTCCGGAAGAAAACGCTGCGCAGCCTAAGCCGCAAAAAAATCAGGATGGCTATTTTGTGCTTAAGTTCTGTCCGTATTGTAAAGTGGGCAACCATCCCGACGCAACCAAATGCGTCAGCTGCGGTCATGACATTTAAAGAAGAAGGATATTGGATCTGCCGTCATCCGCAGCATCCGTCCATCATGGAAATTGTAGAAGCAGTTCAGCTCAAAAAATTTCAGCAGATGGAAGGCGGATATATTTTGTTAGCACAAGCTGATACGTATGAGGCAGCCCTTGAGCGGGTACAATCTATTTTAATAGAAGTTTATCATCGCGATTCCGCTATGCAAGATATTAAAACACAGATCGAACAGCTGTACCGGTAAACTGGAACGCAGCTGGCAGAGAAAAGGAGAAGAACATGGGTGTCATATTCGCCATCCTATGGGGCATCCTCAAATGGATCCTCCTGCTCCTCTTAGGACTGCTGATTCTCATTCTGTTTATTACCGCCGTCTTTATCTTTGTGCCTATTCGCTACCGCATCAAAGGCGAGAAAAACAGCGCGCATCTGCAGGGGGACTTTCAGCTTACCTGGCTGCTGCATCTTTTCTCGCTGCGCTTACGGTATCAGGAGAATGAATTTGTATGGGAGTGCCGGCTAGGTCCTAAAATTTTGGCCGCATCTTATCCGCTGCCGCAGAAAAAGAAGAAGGACAAAGATTTCAAACAGCCGCCGCAGGCGGAAAAAAGAACGAAACCGGCTCCGGAAAAGACAGAGTCCTTGCCGCCGCCCATTCTTCGCGAGAAGGAGCAGTCCGAGCCCCGGACGAAGACCGCTTTTTCCGAAGAACCAAAGCTCGTTTCGGCCATGCCGAAGAAAAAATCATGGCGGCAGAAATGGCAGCAAATGCTGCTGGCAATACGCCGGTTTTTTGAGAAAATCGTTCATCCCTTTCAGCGTGCATATCATAAGCTGCGAAAGTGGAGAGAGGGCTGGCATGACTTAAAGGAAAAGTGGGAAAGATATCCGCAAAAGGCGGAAACAGCCCGCGCCGTGAAGGAACTGGCGGTTGGGCTGCTGCTGCCGCTGCTGCCCAGGGCTTATCAGGCGGAGCTGCTTTTTGGGTTTGATGATCCGGCTACAACAGGCAAAGTGCTGGGGTACTATTATATGCTGGATCCGCTGCTTTTTCCAAAGAGGAAACGGCATAAAGACATTGTGGTGGAAGCCGATTTTCAGGATTCGGTGCTGGAGTTTAAGGGATGGTGTCGCGGGAGGTTCTGCATAGGCAGCTTTTTGAAGCCGCTGATCAAGGCGATTATGAATACGCATATCCGCAGGCTTATTCGCTATATAAGAGCTTATCAATCATAAGGAGATCAATTATGGGAAGTGCAAAAGAGGCATTAAAGGAATTACTGAGTGAAATGGAGGGTTTCGTATCCACCAAGACCGTGGTGGGAGAGCCTATTCATATGGAAGACACGATTATTTTACCGCTGGTTGACGTGAGCCTAGGCGCGGGCGCGGGCGCTCGTGAGAAAGAAAAGTCAGGCGGTCTTGGCGGCGGTGTCACGGCCAAGCTTTCGCCCAGCGCTGTATTGGTGATCAAAAACGGGCAGACGCGTCTGGTCAACATCAAGCAGCAGGATACGATTACGAAGGTGCTGGATATGGTGCCGGATCTGATTGATAAATTTAAGGGTACGCATAAAGAAGAAGACGCCGCTATTGCAAAAGCAGTAGAGGAAGCGCAGGAGAAAGAACAGCTGTCATGATTCGCAAAATTGTGAATGGCAGAATCTACGATGGAAGCGGAGCGAAGCCGTTTCTTGGCAGCGTTGAGCTGGAAGACGGCCGCATTGTGCGTGTGCGTGCCGGGGCGGAAAAGCCAGAAGGAGCGGAGGTCATCGATGCTCATGAGATGGCCGTCACGCCGGGCTTTGTCGATATTCACCGGCACCATGATATTGCGGCACTGTATGATGAGAGTTTTGGAGAGCTTGAGCTGGCGCAGGGCATTACGACGGCAGTTGCCGGTAATTGCGGATTGTCGCCCTTTCCCAATCATCCGCAGCGCAGCGCGCAGCAGTTCGCCTATATTGAGCCATGCTTAGGCAAAATGCCGCCGGACACGAAGCTTCATCTATTTTCTGATTATATGCAGGTGCTGGCAAAGAAGGAGCTGCCGCTTAATGTAGCTGCTCTTGTTGGCGCCGGGGCATGTGCCGCTGCTGCGATGGGCTATGAGACGCGCGGATTTACGCCCGCAGAGCGGGAAGAGGCTATTGCATATATCAGGGACGCTATGCAAAGCGGGGCGCTGGGCATGTCGTTTGGGATTATGTACACGCCGGAATGTTATCTTTCGGAAGAGGATATGATTGCTATGGCCAGAGAATGCGCCAGGCAGGGGGGCATAGTGAGCTGCCATATCCGCGGAGAAGGAAACGGACTCCTTGATTCAGTTAAAGAGATTTTGACAATCTGCCAAAAAGCAGAGGCACCGCTTAATATCAGCCATTTTAAAGCGACGGGAATAGCCAACTGGGGACGCAGCATTGGGCAGGCCATTGAAGAGATTGAAAAGGCCCGAAAAGCCGGACAACGTGTGACGGTAGACGTATATCCTTACACAGGCGGCGCTACAACAGCGCTTTCGCTGATTCCGCCTTGCGTGACAGAAGGAAGGCCTCTTTCGTATCTGGGGACGCCGGAGGGAGCCGCCAGACTCAGACAGGAGATTGAACGTGAGCATCCCGGCTGGGATAACATGGTGAAGAGCATTGGCTGGCAGAGGACGATTATCGGCAGCGTAACACGAGAAGAGAATCGTCGGTACTGCGGAAAAAGCGTGGCAGACATCATGCAGGAGCTCGGGCTTGAGGATCCGTGTGAATGGCTGGGACAGCTGATTGCAGAAGAAGATGGCAAGGTAGGCTGTATCATCATGAGCATGAGTCAGGAGGATGTCGATACCGTTATGAAGCTTCCCTATGCGGCTATCATTTCTGATAGTTTGTATGGCGGCGGAGATAATCCGCATCCACGTCTTTACGGCTCATTTCCGAGAGTGCTGCATGAATATGTAGGGCAGCGCAGGGTTCTTAGCATGCAGGAGGCCGTGCATAAGATGACAGCTATGCCGGCAGAGCGTGTAGGTATTTGGGATCGAGGCCGTATACAAGCAGGCTATATAGCGGATATCAATATTTTTGATCCGGAAGCGATAAGAGATTTGGCAACCTTTACAGAGCCTAAACAGCTTTCGCAGGGGATTGCATATACATTGATCGGCGGTGAGCCAGCCAAGATCGGAGCACAGGGAAGACTTATTAAGAAAGGCAAGGGACTATGGACTCAGTTTTGATATATGTATTATTTGTGGCAGGTCTGATTTTAATTATTAAGGGCGGAGATATCTTCGTCGATGCTTCTGTGTGGATTGCTGAGGCATTTAAGGTGCCTAAGTTTGTGATTGGGGCAACGGTGGTCAGTATCGCCACGACTCTGCCGGAGCTTCTGGTGTCATTGATGGCAGCATCTCAGGGCAAGGTGGATGTGGCGGTCGGCAATGCCGTAGGATCTGTGACTGCCAATATTGGACTTATTCTGGGCGTGGGGCTTTTGTTTTCTCCTTTTGCGATGCCGAAAAAACACTTTACTTTAAAAGGAATTTTGATGGTTGCCTCTATCGCTCTTTTATTTGTACTATGTCTTGGCGGAGCCATGCCGATGGGACTTGGACTTTTGCTTTTCATACCGCTGATCATAGCTACGTGGGATAGCTTAAGAGCCGGTAAAAATGAAAAGGATGAAGATGCACAGCCGGTTGCGACGGATAAATGGACCATTGCAGCTAATGTGGTTAAATTTGTGATCGGTACAGCAGGGATTGTGGCGGGCGCCAATCTGCTGATCGACAATGGCAGTCTCATTGCAGAGCAGTGGGGAGTACCGGAAGGTGTGATTGCCGTGATCTTCATTGCGATTGGTACCTCGCTTCCGGAGCTGATCACCATGATTACTGCGATTCGAAAGAAGCAGACATCGTTATCACTGGGCAATATCATTGGAGCTAATATCATTGATATCACTCTTATTCTTCCGGTTTGTTCTCTGGTGTCCGGCAGTGCGCTGCCGCTGAGCGCGCGGTCGCTTTCTATGGATTTTCCCATATGTCTGGGACTTGCACTCATTGCAATTATTCCTTCTATCTTTACCGGGAAATTTCAAAGATGGCAGGGCGGCGTATTGGTTGTGAGCTATTTGGCGTATGCCATCGTGACGTTTATGTAATCAATAATAAATATAAAAGAGGCTATAGAAACGAATAAATCCTTCGTTTCTATAGCCTCTTTTATTGTGTGAATAGGAAGCTCTTATTCTTCAATCAATTGCTTCATAGAATATAAGCCAGGCGCCTGATGAACCAAAAAAGCAGCCGCATTTAATGCGCCGCTGCCAAAAATCTCGCGGCTCAGCGCTGTATGTTTGATCTCAAAAAGCTCGTCATGTCCGGCAAACAGAACGGTATGCTCACCGACAATCGTGCCGCCGCGCAGCGCCGTCATGCCGATTTCATGAGGATCGCGTGCGCTGCGTCTTTCACAGCGGTCGGTGCTCATATAATAATCATTTCCCAAAGTATCGATTAAGGCGCGGCCGATAGAAAGCGCCGTACCGCTGGGAGCATCCAGCTTGCGGTTATGATGGCGTTCGTTTATTTCGATATCAAAACCGGCAGGAGATAAGATGGCGGCTGCTTTTTGACAGAGCTCTGTCAACAGATTGATTCCAAGGGACATGTTAGCAGAAAAGAAAATAGGAATTTCTTTTGCAGCGGCATGAATTGCCTTTTGCTGCTCTTCATCTAAGCCTGTGGTGCAGAGTACCAGAGGTTTATGGGCCTGCAGACAGGCCTGCAGTAAAGAAGGAATGGCAGCAGCGGTACTAAAATCAATTATACAGTCATAGGAATCCGTTATTTCATTGAGAGATGAAAAAACCGGATACCCAAGATCATCAGCCGGATGAATGTCAAGACCGGCTACGATAGAAAAACGGGGGTCTGCTTTTACAAGAGATGTGATCACGCGCCCCATATGGCCGGTACAGCCATGAAGTACAATACGAATCATAAAAACCTCCATATATTGTGTTTGTAAAAAATTATATCACAGCCTGTAGAATAGGTCAAATTTTGCACGAGCGATATCATAATTTAAGTCCTCAAAAAGAAGGGAAAGTTTTGTAAAAAAACTTACTAAATTTCTGATTATCTTTTCATAAGTTGGTAAATGCCGATATAT
>CANOUM010000120.1 GCA_947570515.1 uncultured Clostridia bacterium | reverse complement strand
GGGCGGGTCCTCTCCAAAATCCGAGACTCAATTTCAAAGCTTCGCAGCAGTTTCTGCAGCAGCTCTGCCTGCGCTTTCTCCTCATGCAAAAACTCAATATGGTAATTTTTCTGCGGATCATTGATCGAACCTCCCGCCAAAAAAGCGCCGCGAATATATGCTTTATAACAGCACAGTCTTTGTAGCATTTGCTCCGGCAAAAAGGTTTGAAATGATAAAACTCCGTTCTTCTCTGTTAGAAAGCAAAGATCCGTTAACACACGCCAAACCTGCGCTGACTCCCGAAGCTGCACCACATACTGCTGCACCTTGCTGCCCTTCTGCCCCTTTCGATATGAAATGCAGGCATGGATTCCAAATATTTTTTGCAGCAGAATAAAAACTTTTTTCACCACAGCGATATTTTCGCTTTGAATCTCAATTTCAGGAGGCGTGAGTCTGATTTTAGCACATCCTGCCAAAATAGCTGCCAGCTCTGCCAATCGGCAGTGCCTCGCTTTACTGACATGATCTGCCAATTCATCCTTTACCTTGGAAGAGAATGACATAGATTCCCTCCTTACCGAATCACATCCAGTCCTCTGGGTGTTAAATAGCGAACCTCCGGTACAAGACGCACCCCGGATTTTTCCTCTACGCATTTCTGAATATGATGAATCAATCCCACCACATCCTCACAGGTAGCCTCTCCTGCATTCACAATAAATCCGGCATGTTTGGGCGATACCATTGCATCTCCTACGGCATGCCCTTTCAGCCCTGCCTCTTCAATCAAAGCCGCAGCATAATGCCCTTCCGGTCTCTTAAAAATACTCCCGGCACTCGGCAAATCCAGCGGCTGCTTAGCCACACGCTTTTCTGTCAGCTCTTTAATCTTTCGTTTAACTTCTTCAGGATCTCCTTCTTCCAGCTGCAGGATACCCCGCAGTATAATCCATGACTTAGACTGAAAAATGCTGCTTCGATACCCCAGCTCCAATTCCGTTTTATCCAGATGCCGAATAGCGCCTGTTGTATCCATCACTGTAACCTCTTGAATGACGTCCTTCATTTCGCCGCCATATGCTCCTGCGTTCATATAGACCGCGCCGCCCAGAGTCCCCGGGATTCCTGATGCAAATTCGAGCCCGCTTAATCCACGATCGGCAGCTTTCTTTGCAATCGCAGAAAGAGAAGCACCGCTTTCAGCTTCTATAATGTTATTTTGAAATCGGATCTTTTGAAAATCGGATTCCAATTTGATAATAACCCCTTGAAATCCCTCATCACTTGCCAAAATATTACTGCCCTTACCCATAACAAAAAATTTAAGACCGTTCTCTTGGCAAATCTGAATCGTTGTTTTGAGCTGCTCTGCATTTGAGGGCGTCACGACATAAGCAGCAGGTCCCCCTACGCGCATTGTTGTGAGTCTTTTCATGGGATAATTGATCTGCACCTGACTGCCCGCACTTCTAAGCACTTCTGCCATTTTTTCCTGACCGTTCATGACACTCTCCTTTCAAACCTGTGTTATCCGATATTATATACCATTTACACGCCAAAGACAATAGCTGAAATACACAGACAGAAGATAGAAAAAGAGGAGCTTTTCTGCGCGTTTTATCTCTTATTTATACGCAGAAATCTCCTCCTCAGCTAAAACGTACTATTTAATCTCATTTCGTCCGTATGGATATGATATCAAATTTTTCTGTTTCTGTAAAATTGCTTTGCGATCTGTTTTTATGATATTTTGATGTTTTCTTTTTTTATTTTTTAACTAATTAAAATTTAAAAACCTTTAATTTTATATTAAATCAAAATCCTTACTTCTCTCTTTCATTTCAGACCAAAAATTTCATCTTCAAGATCCTCATCTTTTCGTTTTACAAAAAATTCACCCGCTTGTTCCAGATATTTTTCAAACTGTTCCTTATCTAAGCGGTACACCTTCTCCCTCCCCTGCCGCTTTGTCGTCAGCAATTTAATCTTACGAATCTGAAGCAGATGACGTACCGTAGGTCCCTCTTGGATCCCTAGTTCCTCCACAATTTCTTTTGTACTCACCCACCCTCTTCTAGCCAAAAACAAAAGTATTTTTCTTCTTTGACGGCTTCCCATCACCTCAAAAAATTCCAATACATTTTCATCCGAAACATTAAGGCTCTCTAAATTCTCCCGTTCATACTTCCATCCCAATAGCAAGGTTCCTTCTTTACCATCTACCCAGACCATATGCGGATTAAAAATAGAGACAGAAACCCATGCCCATTTAACTTTTTCGAACGCAAGCGGCCCCTGCGTCAGCTTTGCAATGATAAGCTTCAGATCTTTTTCCTCCAGAAGCTGCAGACACGCCATCACATCTGCCGCCCTTTTTTGATAAATCAGATCATAATACGCCTGTACCTCATCCCATGCCTTGAGCATTTTTTTCTGATATTCTTCCGGCCTGGAGAAATAAGAGAACATCAAATACCGCAGCTCCCATTTATAAAAGGCCTTATCAATGATCTCTCCCCTCTGTCTTTCTGACTCTGGAAAATCACAAGCAAAATAGAATCTCCATACAGCATGATGCAGATTTTTGGCAGAAAGCTGCTCTCTATACCTCGCAATAGACCCCTTCTCCATATCCCTTTTTAAAATATGCTGATTCCGCAGCATATTCAAAAAAGATTCCTTTGTGTTTTCTTTAAAATGTGCAAATATCTGCAGCTCCTGCGGAATCTTAGGCGCTTTCATAAGCTGTCTGCGAATAAGCCGCATAGACTCCTTATCCTTGGCCCCTAATACCAGATCATACATCCAGTTTTCTTCCGGATTAAGTTTAGCAGAAAAAACAAATATTAAATCAAATAAAACACCGGGTTCCTTTCTAAGATTTAATACCATACTCGGTTCCTTTCCTGATCCTGCCTTCATCCTTGACCAAATGTATGCCAAAGCTGATACAAATATTGTTTAAGCTGCATCTCATGAATACGATAAACATAATTTTTTCCGGCTTTTTCTCTCTTTAAAAGTCCTGTTAAAAATAATTCCCTTAAATAGCGACCGCCTACATTTTCTTTAATCTTTAGTTCTCTGCTGAGCTGCAGCGTATCCATCTGTCCCTTTTGGGCAATCATTTGCAAAATATTTCGCTTTATCTTGCTGCCAAGTACATCACACATCTGCTGCACATTCTCATCGCTCAGTATTTTCCCCTCCTGATTTTGATCCCACTCATCACCAATGAGCAAGAGCTTCCTCTCCTCATCATAATACAGGCTATAGGGATTCATTGCGGAGAAAGACAGGTATTCCACTGACACATCCGTTACTTTTTTGCCCTCACGCTCTTTTAGAGCCGCCGCTATTTTCTGATTTAAAGCCTTTTGATCCATCCGCTCCATACATTCCATCAAACTTGCCTGTTTTTGTCTATAGATCGTACGATATCTCTGGTCAATCAGCTCAATTGCTTCGATCAGTCTCTGGCCGTATTCTTCCGGCTGCAGCAAATAGCATAATAAATGAAATTTCATATCCACGCTCAGATTTAGCTTTTCCACTTCTTCAGCAATGGTTTCCGTCGCCCTTGACGAACGCCCGCCAAAATACTCTCCCCAGAGCTTCTCCACTAAATATTGGCTATTGGAAATTTCCTTCACAAAAACACTTAAATTAAAATTTTTCTGATTCTTACATCAAAGCTCTTTCCAGCATTCCCACAAAACATGCATAGTTCGCTTTGATTTTCCTTGTACCGCTTCCTCTACAAAAGAAAATACGCGAAGCGCAGGATCAATTTCCGGAACAGCCTTTAAAATTTTTTGATATGTCGAATCCAGCTCTTTCATTTTCTTCTGTGAAACAATGCGCGCAAGCCATTCTTCTTCCGGACTGACCTTCATCATAAAAATTAAAATAATATCATATACGTACCCTGGTGCTAATCTAATCTGTTGTAACATTTTTCTATCCCTATCCTCATTAGTTTTTATTTTTATTTAAGAAGATACTTATAATAAGCCGCCCTCAAACCGAATTTCTCTTATTCGATTTGAGGGCCAATTTGTTTGCTTTATGTTAGGATATTTAGCTGCAGTGAATGACAGCAATATGTATCACACCTTATGCTTCTCTTGTTTTTCCCAACATGGCAGCGCCGATCACACCGGCTTTATTTCCAAGCTTAGCGATCACGACCTGCGTTTTGGTCACGCCGCCAAACACTTCCTTCTTAAGTTCTTCCTTAACCGGATTTAACAGTTTATCTCCTTGAGCGCTTGGGCCGCCGCCGATAATCAGATATTCAGGCTGGAAAACATTGATCGTATTGCCAAGGCCAATTGCCAAATAATGAGCATATTCCTGGATCGCCTCTTTTGCATACACATCTCCGGCATCAGCTGCATCAAATACATGCTTTGCATTCAGCTCACGCAGATCTCCCTGCACCTCTTCATACATCTTGGAATCAGGATGCTGCACACATTTTTCTCTTCCCATACGAATCAGAGCTGTCGCTGCACTATATGCCTCCCAGCAGCCTTTACGGCCGCAGGTACAGGGCAGGCCATCTGCCACAATCACCTGATGTCCCATCTCACCGCCGCCATAAAAAGCGCCTGAGAAAATCTTACCGTCGATAATAATACCGCCGCCAAGACCGGTTCCAAGCGTAATGGTAATCGCATTAGCGCTGCCGTTTCCTGCTCCAAACATGGCCTCGCCCAGTGCCGCTACATTGGCATCATTCTCCAGGTAAACCGGTACCGGCAGCGTTTCTTTCATAATGCTAACCATCGGTACATCTTTAAAGTCAGCAAAATTAGCAGCAAACATAACCTTGCCTTCCACCGGATCGATCGCTCCCGGAGAGCCAATTCCGACGGATGCAATATCCTGAATATTCATTCCCTGACCTGCCACCAGCTCCAGCACCAGATTGGCCATATCTTGTACAACCTCTCTCTGCGGACGCTCTCCACCGGTAGGGATGCTCTTCTCACATAAAATCTCTCCTGCTTCTGTGACTAAAGCGCCCTTAATTGTCGTACCGCCTAAGTCAATTCCTGCGTAAATCATCGTATTTTCCTTTCCGCCCTATTTTTGCGGGCCTTCCTTTTGTTCCTTCAAGCTCTGCTGCTTCTGCAGCTCACGCTCCTGCCTTCTTCTCCGAATATTGCCATTCACCCGATCTCTTAGTTCCTCTGCTGCACTGTATCCCATCTTCTTCTGACGATGATTCAGCGCCGCTGATTCAATGATGATGGCCAAATTTCTTCCGGGACGTATTGGTATTGAATAGCATACCACATCCGTGCCCAAAATGTCAATGGTTTCAACTTCCAGCCCCATGCGATCATACTGTCTCTCACGATCCCACGGCTCCAGTTTAATCACCATATCAATTGATTTATTCATGCGAATCGACTGCACACCATACAGCTCTTTTACATTCAGCACACCGATCCCGCGCAGCTCAATCAGATTTTGAATCACCTCTGACCCCTGCGCCATCAATTCCGCATCAGAAATCTTTCGGATTTCCACCACATCATCTGCTACCAAACGATGCCCTCGCTGCACAAGCTCAAGCGCTGTCTCACTTTTTCCAATGCCGCTTTCACCCATGATCAGGACACCCTCGCCAAAGCAAT
>CANOUM010000119.1 GCA_947570515.1 uncultured Clostridia bacterium | reverse complement strand
TGCGCTCTGCCGGATTGAAAAGACGATGCCGCAGTTTGCTGAGCCCAGCCGCTTCCCCAGCATTGTCAATGATATCAGCTTTATGGTCAGCAGCAATACGCGTTTTGCTGATTTTGAGCGTGTGATTGCGGCGCATCCCTGTGCGTATCTGACGGGCTATGAGCTGGTGGGCATCTATCAGGACGCCAGCTGGCAGGAGCAGCAGAGCGTGACAATCCGTTTTGTTTTCTGCTCCAATGAGCGTACGCTTGAGAGCGATGAGGTGCAGCAGGCAGCGGCTATGTATATGGAAGCGATGAAAGAGATCGGCGCTGTTGTGAAGCTTGACTAAGCGAAATCTATGCACAGAATATCCTCCGCCCTAATATGCTAATAGCAGTATGAGCATAGGGGCGGGGGTATTTTTATGGAAATAAAACAGATACAGCTGGGATATGAAGAGCTGAAGCGGGAGCTGGAGCCACTCCGGCAGTCTTTTTATGTAGCGGTGAGCTATCCGGCAGAGGAAACGCTTGTTTTGGCAGAGGTACTGGCAGAAATTTCATTGCAGCGTCAAAGGAAAGCGCTATATTATTACGCATTAAGAGATTTCTCGGGAAACAGGGCATATGAGATCATTGGTCTGGAGGATGCTGCTGCGCAGCAGTTTGAAGCAGACTGGAAGCAGTGGAGCGATAGACTGAAAAAATGTGAAAAAAGAGAAGAACAGCTCTTGGAGATGCTGGAATACATGCGCCAGGCATGGCCGCAGCAGGTCGCATATGCCACAGCGCTGATGGATCATCTGCTGCAAAATCCAGAAGAGCTTGAGCAGGCGCAGTGGGAAAGCCTGTTTCCGCAAAAGCTGAATCAGACGCGCTGTCCGGTCATTCTTCATCAAAACGAGGAGGAGCTGGAGCTGCAGATTCAAGACGGAGTATGGCAGATTGGGAGTGCAGCCCGTGCTCTGGGCGGGTATCTGCTGGTGGATGCACGCCGCCTGTATGAAGTGCCGTCCCTGTGGCAATCGCTGATCCGGCAGCAAATACAGGATCAGAACCGCGTGCAGCTCGTAGTCTATGGATCAGCGTCTCTTTACGATCTGTGGCGCAGTGAAGACGAAGATTTCGCAGCACTTTTCAAACAGGTGCGGTGTTTCCCGAGCAAAGTGCCCAATTCATGGCCCAATCGGCAGCAGTGGCTGATCTATATCCGCGATCACCTAGAGCCGGTCATCACCGATAAAGCATTAGAGTTTTTATTAGCCCTGATCAGTGGCCTGAGCTTCTCTCAGATGAAAGACGGCGACGGTTTCCTGCCCGGCAGGCTGGATGCAGCGCAGTCCTGGATCAGAGAATGCGAATGGATATGCCGCGAAAAAAATACCGAACTAATCAATATTGCACTGGTTAAGGAGGTGTGGGAGAATCGGCAGCGCAGAGCCAGACAGCTGCAGCAGATGCTTCCGTATGCGCTGGCGCCGCAAAAGGGGAGAAAGATCGGCTCAGTGTATACGGTGATGCTGCATGATATTGGCTATTGCACGCTGTGTGAGCCGGTTCATGTGCAGGTGCAGCCTAAAATGCAGAAAACGCGGCGCGCATGGCGCCAAAAGGATGAATTTGATGTGCTTTTGGAATGCGAGCGGGAGATCGAAGAGGACTGCGCCGGCGTCAGGACAGCGATTGCGTTTGGTGTTTTGTCTGCCATGGGACACTATCCGGCGCGTCAGTCCATAGCCGTAATTGGCGAGATGGATGAGAGCGGCGCGCTGCAGCCTGATCAGGCGGCAGCGCAGCTGATTGCAGGCTTTTATGACGTTTGCCGGCGAGAGGGCTGTGAAAACGGCGGGGTTGTGCTGGCAGCAGCCAGTATGCTCAATTTGAAGCTGCCGGAAGAGGTTCAGCAGGCGCTGCGCGAGAAACGGTTCTTTTTATATCCGGTGCGCACGGTGCTGGAGGGAGCTGAGATTCTGATGAAGTGAACGGCTGTCAATATTAAAAATTTCATATCAGGAAGCATTGCCGGATCCGCCCTGTATTTCCAGATTTTACTTCTGTACATCGGGGCGGATCAGTAGTATAATGTGTCATAGCTACGGATCTATATGCATTCACAGCGTTATACATAGTATCGCAGCCGTAAAGCGCAGAGGCGGCTCCAGAAAAGGAGTATGTAGATGAAGCATTATAAAACTATACTGGTAGAGAAACAAGTACCGGATCAGATAATCTGCAATTGCTGTGGAAAAACGCTGGAAGGACAGCATCCCTATTTAGACTATCTTCATATTCAAAAACAATGGGGATATGATTCTCCTTATGACGGAGAAACACATGAGATGGATATCTGTCCCGACTGCTATGCAAAATGGATTCAGACGTTTAAAATTCCGCCGCAGATGGAAACAGAGCTGCTGCCGGAAGAAGCTGAAGAGTAAAAACTGAATAAGGAAAGGTACAAAAGATGTTTGATATTTGTTTGCTGGGGACCGGCGGCATGATGCCGCTGCCGGGACGCTGGCTGACTTCGTGTATCATGCGCTATAAAGGAACCAGTCTGCTGATCGACTGCGGCGAAGGCACGCAGGTTACGCTCAGAGAGCTCGGCTGGAGCTTTAAAGCGATTGACTATATTTTGTTTACCCACTATCACGGCGATCATATCAGCGGCCTGCCGGGGCTGCTGCTGACGATCGGAAACTGTGACAGAACAGAGCCCGTCACTCTGATTGGGCCCCGCGGTCTGCGAAAGATTGTGGAGGGCCTTCTTTTGATTGCGCCGGGTCTTCCGTTTCCCATTGTGTGTCAGGAGCTCACGGCAGAGCAGATCCAAAAGCAGCAGGAGCTAATGCTGGGAGAGCTTTATGTGCGGCCCTGCCAGGCCGATCATGGCGTACCGTGCGTGGGCTACAGCGTAGAGGTTAAGCGGCAGCCCAAATTTGATCCTGCTCGTGCCAAAGAAGCCGGCATTCCCCTGCCGTATTGGCGGCGCCTGCAAAACGGCGAGGTCATCACGGAAGATAATGGGACGGTGTATGAGCCTTCGATGGTTTTGGGCTCTGCCCGAAAAGGTCTGAAGGTGACCTATTGTACAGATTCGCGGCCGAAAGAGAGCATTGTGCGCGCGGCGCAAAAAGCCGATCTGTTTATCTGTGAGGGAATGTATGGTGAGCCGGATAAGCAGGATAAGGCGGCTAAGCACAAGCATATGTCGTATCAGGAGGCGGCGCAGATGGCGCGGCAGGCGCAGGTGCAAGAGCTGTGGCTTACGCATTTTAGTCCGGCCATGCCCAGTCCTAAGGCGTATTTGAAGGAAGCTACGGCTATTTTCCCGAATACAAAGGCGGGAAAGGATCGTATGATGAAAGAATTTAAGTTTGAAGAGGAATAAAGGCGAGGTGTCATGGTGAGATATCCGGTGATATTGGGAATTGAAAGCTCCTGTGATGAGACGGCGGCGGCTGTGGTGAGAAATGGCCGTGAGGTGCTGTCGAATGTGATTTCGTCGCAGGTGCCGCTGCATAAAGTGTATGGAGGCGTTGTACCGGAAATTGCGTCGCGGAAACATATTGAAAATATTGACGGCGTGATCTTGCAGGCGCTTGCGGATGCGAAAATGAGCTGGGACGACATAGATGCGATTGCGGTGACCTATGGACCCGGACTGGTGGGTGCCCTTCTGGTCGGCGTGGCGGAGGCGAAAGCGCTCGCGTATGCGCTGCATAAACCGCTGCTGGGTGTGCATCATATGAAGGGACATATTGCAGCAAATTATATTACGAATGCAGAGTGGAAGCCGCCGTTTTTGTGCTTGGTGGTGTCGGGCGGTCATACGCATCTGGTGATGGTGGAGGACTACCAGCACTATAAAATTTTGGGAAAAACAAGGGATGATGCGGCGGGAGAAGCATTTGACAAGGTGTCCAGAGCGATTGGGCTTGGCTATCCGGGCGGACCACAGATTCAAAAGGCGGCAGAAAAAGGGAATCCGCAGGCGATTCATTTTCCGAGGCCGTGTTTAGAGGAGGAAGGCTATTCGTTTAGCTTTAGCGGCCTGAAATCGGCGGTGCTGAATTATTTGAATCAGCAGGAGATGAAGGCAGAAGCCGTAGATTCTGCTGACGTAGCGGCGTCCTTTCAGGCAGCGGTCGTGGAGGTGCTGGTGACAAAGACGATGCAGGCGGCAAAGGATCTGGGCGTAAGCAGAGTAGCTGTGGCTGGCGGTGTTTCGGCTAATAAGCCGCTGCGGGAGGCTTTGCAAGAGGCTTGTCTGCAAAATCATTTTGATTTTTGCCGGCCGGAATTTATCTTTTGCACTGATAATGCCGCTATGATTGCCTGTGCGGCTTATTATGAATATAAACAGGGAGAAAGTGCTGATTTGTCGCTTAATGCAAATCCGAATTTAACGCTTTAAATTTATTTTTATAAAATGATTCTTCTGCGACCTTGTGAATAAAAAATCCTCGCTTGTGCCAAGATATGCTCATGAAGCTGATGATCATGTTGGCTTGCGTAATGGCAGGAACCTTTTAAAAGGAGAGAGGAGCAGAAGGTATGAGCGATACGGATAAACAGACCATGCCGGAGAAGCAGGTTAAAATTTATCTGGCTGTACAGTCGGTCCTTTTGGTGGTTGCAGTTTTGGTGACGGTGTTTACGGCGTACCAGGATGAGCAGCTGGCAGAGGAGGAGCAGCCGCCGCGCACCGAGCAGAGTACGGTAACGGCTGAGCAGTCGCAGGAAACAAGGCCGGTACAAAACAATTTTCTGGATGCGAACAGTCAGATCGAAGAAACCTCGAAGCCAGAGCCGGTAAAACCGCAGGCGCCGGTAGAGTCGTCTACGGCACCGGAAGAAACGGGGATGGAGGAAGAAGAGCCGCAGGTGCCGGTAGCCGCCTTTGATCCGGAGGAGGATCTGATGGTATGGCCGGTGAGCGGTACAGTGGTGATGGATTACAGTCCGGACGCATTGATTTATGATGCAACTCTGGATCTGTACCGGACAAGCAATTCTCTGAGCATTGGCGCTTCGGAGGAAGAGACAGTCGTAGCGGCGGCGGCCGGTACGGTGAAGGAAGTGGGAAAGACGGATGAACTGGGCAGTTATGTAGTTCTTGATAACGGAAACGGGTATGAGACTACATACGGTCAGCTTTCGGAAGAAGCAATGGTTGAGGTTGGCGAGACTGTTGCTCAAGGCGAAACGATTGGTCGTATGAGTGAACCTACCTGGTACAGCGCTGCGCTGGGAACACATCTCATTTTTACGGTTACAGTGAATGGTGAGACCGTGAATCCGCTTGATTATTTAGAAAATATATTAGATGACTGATCAGAAGATGCCTTGAGGGAAAGATCCCTTGAGGCATTTTTATGTAGCAATTGTAAAGATATTTTGAACAATACACTGATATAGGGGCTTGGTCCGAAAAAAATCCGAT
Source organism: uncultured Clostridia bacterium (assembly GCA_947570515.1). Lineage (GTDB taxonomy): Bacteria > Bacillota > Clostridia > Lachnospirales > Bianqueaceae > CALWPV01. The sequence continues at coordinate 347 of CANOUM010000119.1, read as the reverse complement.
ACTATAAATAGAACGTTCAAATAAGCAGAGCTCTCAGATAGGAAAGGATCAAGCAAATGAATCAGAAGAAATGCAGCAGATATTGGGCAGCCTTATGGATTATAGTGATTTGGATTTTAAAAAGTGTTTTAGCTGTATCGGCCGCAGAAGAGGAAATTTCCGTGTGTACAGTAGCGCCGGGACAGGCCGACATGAGAATCGGTCTGTGTGAAGGGAGCGGTTTTCAGATGGCGGCGGGGCAGTATGCCGGAAACTATGCGCCGGTATTTTATTCTGCGCTTTGGTCGGGCAGCGCGCTTGGCAGTATCCTGCCGCTGGGGCATTTTGTATATTGCATCGAGCCGGAG
>CANOUM010000118.1 GCA_947570515.1 uncultured Clostridia bacterium | reverse complement strand
TGCAGCACCCGAATCTCAATCTGCTCTGCCCCCGGGAGCTCCTGCAGCACATAATTAGAATCGATATCCCACGCATCAAACAGTCGCGGCACATCCTTATACAGACGCAGCCGATTCATCGGCTCAGCTGCCATTTCACGATCCGTCCCTGCCTGCCGGTAGGAAATGACCTCGCCTCGCTCATTGATCAGCGCCTTCAGATGTTCATTCTCCATCTGGTAGCCATCAGGCGTTTGCATTACCACAGCCTGTTTTACCAGCTGTTTCGCCTTCTGATCGGAAGAGCGCAGCGACACCGCGCCGCACGGCGGCAACGTGACCATGACGGCTGCCTTGTCGCCCTTTATGCCGACAGACAGCTCCTCGCCCTGCTCTGTCTGTACTCCGCCCCTCATCGAATCCGGAAGCTCAACGATGACCGTTCTGGGGAAGCTCAGCGAATTAAAGACGGTAATACCCTCTGTCTCTGTGGTCAGACTCTTGGCGGCCTCTGCGGTCAGCTCTTGTGCTTCTTCGATCATGCTGCCCATTCTTTTTTCCGCTTCCTGATAGATCTCTGCGATGCCGGAACCCGGTAAAATATCATGAAACTGATGCAATAACAGCTCCTTCCAAAGCGCAGCTGCCTTTTCCAGCGGATATGAAAGCTGCGCGGTTTCCTGAGCAACTGCTCCCCAAAATTCGAGTTCGCGCATGGCCAGCTCTGCACGGCGGTTATTTTCCTTTACTTTAGCTTGTGCCGTATAGGTTCCTCGATGCGCGCTGAAATAGAGCTCGCCTCGGTAAGTATTCTTCGGACCGCCGGCTGCCTGCATATCCTCAAAAAATTCCTGCGGACCGGCCATCTTCATTTTAACGCCGCCCTCCAGATTTTTTTGACGCTCTGCATATTCTACATAATCCCGAGCCGGACCGCCGCCGCCATCGCCATACCCATAGGGGAAAAGAAAGGCATCCAAATCCCTCTTTTGTACTCTCTGATTCCAGATTGTATTGGCTTCTGTAGGAGATGTATAATACGTATAATTTGTCGGGAGGAAGGAGACCACCTGGGAACCGTCCATTCCTTCCCAATTAAAGTAATGATACGGGAACTGTTCACCCTCGTTATACGACCAGAAAATCTTCTGCGTCACCAGATACCGGACGCCGCAGCCTTGCAAAATCTGCGGCAGTGCGGCCGTATAGCCAAATGTATCAGGCAGCCAGAGCACCTGACTGTCTACGTCAAATACTTCTTTATAATACCGTTTTCCGTGAACCAGCTGCCGAATAAGCGCTTCGCCGCTGCTCATATTGGTATCCGGCTCCACCCACATGGCGCCGTCTGCAATCCACTGCTTTGTTTTCACTGCCTTCAGAATACGCTCAAAAAGCTCCGGATAATACTGGCGGCACATCTCATAAGAAGCCGGCTGGCTCTGAATGAATTTATACTCCGGATATTCTTCGATCAGCCGCAGCTGTGCTGCAAAGGTTCTGGCTGTCTTCCGATAGGTTTCTGCCATGGGCCAGAGCCATGCCAGATCCAAATGCGCATTGCCGATCGCATAAAACTCCGGCATGGTGTTCCCGTTTTCAGCCTCCATAACAGGCCGAAGTTCCTGGCGCGCTTTCTCATAATCCGCAATGCGCAGAGCTCTTTCCTGTTCAAAATCTACGATCAGGGTAAAGCGCTCCAGCGCCTGCGCCACTTTGGCTGCGCGCAGTGAATTGGGATCCAGCACTTCAAGTAATTTATTCAGTGTATCCACATCCATATACAGCTGATAGGCGACCTCATTCCAGATTCCATACGTACAGCTGCCTAATACGGCTCTGGATCCATCCTGCTTAGGATCCTGATAACTACCGGGCAGCACTGGTCCGGTTGCACAGCCTCCCATCGAGCTTTCCGGAAAAAAGTGTCCGGCATAGGTTTCCAGCATAACCTCATAAACAGCTCCTGCTTTTCCGCTGCGCGTCAGCGTATTATCGACCATATAATGATGCGGCTCTCTTACCCAATCTGCCCGAAATGTACCAAAAGCCTGCTGATTTACAAAAATAGTGGACTCTCCGCCGGGATTCAGATTCAAAACGATTCTCTGCCCTTCAGCTTCTTCCGGCAGGGTAATGCTGCTTTTCATCCAGCCGTATTCATACTTATCTCCCCATACATAACCGGGTTTTACAGGCATAAACTTTTGTTTTTGAGCCTCTTCCAGTGAAAGCTGATCCATCGTCTGATATATGGACCACTCCATTTCTCCAAGCGGCTGATAAAAATCTTCTTTTAAAGTTTTGAGCCAGTGACGAAGCCGGCCTGTCCATTCTGCATGCATAATACCCATATGCTACCTCCTAGGTTTCAATTATCTGTATGGTAGCATACCCTTTTCCCTTCGTCAATCAATATTTTCCCACATTTTATCATTGGTTTTTATGTTTTTCTGTTGACTTTTGTGGATTTTTATTATATGCTACGCCTATTGAATCTACAACCATACTATTTTCAGAGGAGCCTTTTATGTTAGCAGAAGAAAGACAACGCCTCACCCTTCAGCTGCTTCACCGATATGGCGAAGTCCTAGTCAGCGATTTAGCCGAGCAGCTGCATGTTTCAGATGAAACGATCCGGCGCGATATCAATGCATTACAAAATGCCGGCCTTGCGCGCCGCGTACACGGCGGAGCCGTGCTCCCCCGCGAAAACCTCCAGGAAGCAGGTTACCGCGAACGAGCGCTCACGAATCCGGATGCCAAACGTCAAATCGGAGCTATCGCTGCCTCCCTTGTTGAAGATGGAGACAGCATTCTCATCGGACACGGCGCCACGACTGATACTATAGCGCCGGCGCTCACGGCGCGGCATCTCACAGTAGTGACCACCTCCATTGTTTCTCTCAACCTGCTTCTTGCTGCCCTGCAGCAAAAGCAGACCGATGCCTCGCTTCTTTTTCTGGGGGGCAATGTGGACCTCGAAAATCGTTCTGTCCATGGAGCCTTGACAGAGCGTCAGCTCTCCAGCCTCTCCATAGATAAAGCTTTTATCGGCGCTACCGCTATTGATTCTGACGGCGTGCATATGTATCATCAGGATGAAAATGCCCTCTCACAAATCATGATCCGGCGCAGCAGCCGTATATATGTTCTGGCAGAACGTGCCAAGCTCGAAAAGCGGGCGCTCTATAAAACCTGTGATCTGGACGAAGTACATCATCTCATCACCGACACCGCCGATGGCTTGTCGTCTTCCTTTAAACAAGCTCTTCAAGACGCTGGTATTCAGCTTCACTGTACAAATTAAACGGAGGATTTATTCATGAAAACGAAAAAAATAACGAATCGCCACATGGTTTGGCTGCTATTCTTTCTTTGTTGGTTTGTCTATTTTTCCTCTTATATCGGCAGAAAAAACTTTTCGGCTGTCATGCCGCAAATGATTTTAGAAGGAATTCTAAAAACCTCACAAGCGGGCACAATCAATACCATCTTCTTTTTATGCTATGGTATTGGCCAGCTAATCAACGGGCTCTTAGGTGACCGCATGAATCCGTCCCGCATGATCTTATTCGGATCGGTCACCTCTGCTTTATGCAATCTGGCAATGGGAAGCTGCAGCAGCTATGGCTCAATGGCCGTGATCTGGGCCGTAAACGGTTATGCCCTCTCTATGCTTTGGGCTCCCTTCCTTCGATTATTTGCAGAGATGCTCACAGAAAAGGATCGAATTAAATACACCGTGAATCTTTCCACTTCTATTTCAATCGGCAATATTACCTCCTATCTTCTCTGCTCTCTCATGGTTTACATATCAGGCTGGCGCATGGCTTTTTATAGCTCCTCAAGCGTCCTCTTTCTTTCTGCCATCCTCTGGCCGATTCTGTATCGCCGCATTGCTGCTCATCAAGCTCAATATGGCATTTATGAAGAGGACTCTGAATCTGAGCCTGCTGCCATTTCCGAAGCAGTCCCTGCCAAAAAGCTTCCTATCAAGGCTCTGATTTTTAGTGCGGCTATTCTGCTTCTGATGGCGGCCTCTATGATGCAGGGCATGCTCCGGGATGGTGTAACTTCCTGGGTTCCCTCCTTTATGGCAGAAGGATTCCATACGAATCCATCCTTTGCAAGTCTGGTCACAACGGTACTGCCCATTCTAAACCTGCTGGGACCTTATCTGGGACATTTTGTCAATCAAAAGCTTTTTCACAGCGAAATCAACACTTCCGCCTTTTTCTTTTTGCTTTCTGCCCTTGCTCTGCTGGCTCTTTTATTCTTCGGTAAGTCCAGTCTCTTACTCACGCTCCTGTTCTTTGCCATCGTGACCACCTGTATCGAAGCCGTGAATTTGATGATTATCAGTCTGATCCCTCTTCGCTATAGCCATATAGGACGAACCGCTACCATGACCGGCATTTTAAATTTTCTAACTTATGTAGGTGCTGCCATTTCCACATTTGGCGTAGGAATTTTAGTAGAGCGCTGGGGATGGAATTTTGCCCTCACAGCTTGGTGCCTATTCGCTTTAATCGGCCTGCTGCTCTGTCTGATCTGCCGCAAGGTCCAAACCCATATTCCACAATAAATCAAAAGACCGCTCACATACCTTCTTCTGTTTTGAGCGGTCTTCTTTTATATATTTAGTTATTTCCTGCATGAATCAGCTCTGACTCAAAAATTTTATCGACTGCTTCTTCATAATCACATAGCCTCTGTGCTTTTTTTATTTTCTTTGCCATTCGCTTTTCATCTGCAAAAGCTTCTGCCATATATACCCAAAATTCCTTCATTTTAAAAAGCACCGTACGCTGCCCGGACAAGGCCTCCTGATATGCCTGATATAGATCATCATGAAAAGCCCGCAGCTGTGTCTTATCAGCGCTTTCTTCTCCTTTAATCTGCTGTGCCAAATCTGGCTTTTTCAGCAACCCTCTCCCCAGCATAACCTTGCTTATATTCGGCACTTGTTTTAAAAGTGCTTTGTAATCTGCCAGCGAAAAAATATCTCCATTGTAACAGATTTTCTCCGCATGCTGATATCTTCGATATGCCTCTGTAAATGTTTCCATATGAGGCTTTCCCTCATAATACTCCTGCTGTACTCTAGGATGAATAATCAGCTCGCTAAGAGGATATCGCTGGTATATCTTTAGAATTTCCTGAAACTCCTCTGGATTTTGCAGACCAATCCGCGTCTTAACTGAAATTTTAACTTCTGCATGTTTAAAAATCATCTCGAAAAATCGATCCAGCTCTTCCAAAATGCCTAATTGTCCTGCTCCTCTTCCTTTAGAGACGACTGTTCGTGATGGACATCCCAAATTGAGATTAACTTCCTCATATCCCATATCTGCAAGCTGTCTGCTGGTTTGCAAAAAATCCGCTGCCTGATTCGTCAGAAGCTGAGGGATCACCTTCATACCGTGGTTATGCTCTGGTAAAATATCTTTCTTTTCTCTGCTGCTAAAATGTCCATGTTGCTTTGGTTGAATAAAGGGAATAAAATATCGGTCAACTCCGCCAAAATGCTGATGAAAGACATTGCGATACAGATACCCTGTAATCCCTTCTAATGGTGCAAAATATATCTCGATTTTTCCTGTCTCGTTCATACTTAATCTGCTCCATTCTGCTTTCCGCTGCAAAAAATAAAAGAGTGCCGTTCAACCACTGCATAATAAGCATACATGATTTTACGACACTCTTCATCATTTACTCAGTTCTTTACTGACCCATCTGCTTTGCTACTTCTTCTGCAAAGTTTTCTTCTTTCTTTTGAAGTCCTTCACCTTTT
>CANOUM010000117.1 GCA_947570515.1 uncultured Clostridia bacterium | reverse complement strand
CCAGGTATGTCCGTTGTGCTTACGATTTTATCTCTTGGAACCCGCGTTGTGCTCGCCTATCTCCTTTCCTCTATCCCTGCCATCGGCGTGACCGGCATCTGGTGGTCCATTCCGATCGGCTGGTTTTTAGCAGATTTCTACGGCTTTCTTTATTATCGTCGTCATCCTGCTTACACGCCGCTGCCCTCAAAGCAATAAAACCGTCAGTTTTCCTCTTGCATCCTAAGATTTAATGTGCTACTATAATTGCGATAATTTTGAATGCAGAAAGGAAACCTGCTATGAGTAATTATATTATCAGCTGCTGTTCAACCGCTGATTTATCTAAGGAACATTTTGAAAAAAGAGACCTGCATTATATTTGCTTCCATTATTCTCTAAACGACAGGCAATACCCTGACGATCTTGGACAAAGCATGCCCTTTGATCAGTTTTATGAAGCAATGGCTAATGGTGCAGAGACTAAAACTTCTCAAATCAATGTCGATGAATTCATTGACTACTTCACTCCCTTTTTAGAACAGGGAAAGGACATTCTTCATATTACGCTTTCTTCCGGAATTTCCGGTGTTTATAATTCGGCTAATTTAGCTAAAAATATCTTGCTTGAAAAGTATCCCGATCGAAAAATCTTTGTAGTTGACTCTCTCGGCGCTTCCTCTGGCTATGGTCTTTTCATGGATAAGCTGGCTGACCTTCGAGATGAAGGACTTGCTCTGGAAGAAGTCTATCAGTGGGCCGAAGAAAATAAACTTCGGCTTCATCACTGGTTCTTTTCAACCGATTTAAGCTTTTATGTCAAGGGAGGACGCATTTCCAAAGCTTCCGGCTGGTTTGGCACCATGCTCAAAATTTGTCCTCTTTTAAACATGGATCATGAGGGACGCTTAATTCCCCGTTTTAAAATCCGTACTAAAAATGCTGTCATTCACCGAATTGTAGATAAAATGGAAGAATTTGCTGACGGCGGCTTAAACTATGACGGAAAATGTTATATCTCAAATTCTGCCTGTTATGAAGATGCCAAAGCTGTTGCCGATCTGGTAGAAGCACGCTTTCCCCACTTAAACGGAAAAGTCGAAATCAATCATATCGGTACTACGATTGGCAGCCACACAGGGCCGGGTACCGTTGCCCTGTTTTTCTGGGGCAGCAAAAGAGAGTCCTAAACAAAAAGCATACGATAAATGAAATTTAGCAGTAAGATTTCGATAACGGAATCTTACTGCTAATTTAATTTACGGAGCACATTTCACTCTATTTTCAATCGTCAAAGCGTTTGGACTGCTCTGCTTCCTGCGGTGCCGCATGCTCCTCTCCCATTCTCAGCTTAACAATCCAATACGCGGCCACAAAGCTCAGCGCCGATCCTCCTGCCACGATTCCATCTACCAACTGCCACGGCGCGGCATCGCCTCCCAGCAGCCGGTGAATAAACATAAAATACAGAATAATAAACAGCATCATCAACATGACGCCCAGCATAAATGCCCTTCGCTTATCATCGGTATCCATTTTTCTTCTTTTTCTCATCTATTCTCTCCTCTCCACGTTCGGATCTCTTCCAAGCGTTCTTTAACCTTTTTCTCCTGCCCCGAATCCGTCGGCAAATAATATCGCCGGTCTGCAAGCGCCTCCGGCAAACAGCGCATCTTCGTCAGCTTCTCCTCTGTATCATGGGCATACTCATAGCCCTTTCCATAGTGCAGATCCTTCATCAGCTGCGTCGGCGCATTACAGAGCTGCAGCGGCACCGGAGCTGCCGGCATCTCCCTTACATCTCGCCTCGTTTCCTCGCATGCCATATATAAAGCATTTGATTTAGGCGCCATAGCCAGATACACCACAGCCTGTGCCAGATTGACATCGCACTCCGGCATTCCGTTAAAATGACAGGCCTGATAAACGGCCACCGCCTGCAAAAGCGCCTGCGGATCTGCCATCCCCACATCTTCACTGGCAAAGCGGATCAGCCGTCTGGCAATATACAGCGGCTCCTCTCCTCCCTCCAGCATCCTGCGCAGATAATACACTGCCGCATCCGGATCACTATTGCGCATCGATTTATGCAGCGCCGATATCAGATTATAATGCTCTTCTCCGTTTTTATCATACAGAAGTGACCGGCGGTTGAGACATTCGCTCAGCACCTCCTCTGTGACCGTAATTTCCTCTGCGCTGATTTTACCGTTCAGCACAGCCATCTCCAGGGTGTTTAGCGCTGTGCGCGCATCTCCATTTGCAAACCGGGCAATGGCCCGCAGCTGCTCCTGCGTAATGCCTATCGGCTGATCCCCATACCCGAGCGGGTGCTGCAGCGCCCGCATGAGCAGATCGACCATTTCTTTCTCTGTCAGCGCTTTTAATACAAATACGCGGCAGCGCGATAAAAGAGCGCTGTTGATTTCAAAAGACGGATTTTCCGTCGTAGCGCCTACTAAAATAATACTTCCTTTTTCTACATATGGCAAAAATGCATCCTGCTGCGCTTTATTGAAGCGATGAATCTCATCGACAAAAAGCAGTGTACGCATCCCCATACGCCGGCTTGTTTCCGCCTTTGCCATGACTTCCTTGATTTCTTTAATTCCGCTTGTCACAGCGCTGAAATCTACAAATTCAGCTTGCGTATGGCTGGCAATGATACGAGCAAGCGTCGTTTTGCCCACACCGGGCGGTCCCCAGAAAATCATAGAGGAAAGCTGATCCCGCTCAATGAGCTGCCGCAGGATTTTCCCCTTTCCCAGCAAATGCGTCTGCCCGACCAGTTCTTCTAACGATCCCGGGCGTAAACGGCTGGCGAGCGGCATGCTGCCTCTGCCTTCTTCAAACAAATTCATCTGATCCATGGCTTTCTCTTCCCTGCTTTGTATAAAATGAGTTAAATGAGTTATGCTAGGTTAAAACGATGTAAATAGAAATGAGGATATTATGCAAACGATCTGGTCTGATAACTGTCATATTCAAAAGCGCCCCTCTCTGCAAGGACATCTGGACACGGATGTGCTCATCATAGGCGCTGGTCTCACTGGTATTCTTACCGGTTTTTTACTGCAAAAAGCCGGCAAACAAGTAGTTCTGATTGAAGCAAGCCGTATTGCCAGCGGTCAAAGCGGTCATACAACTGCTAAAATTACTGCGCAGCATGGACTGATTTATCACACGCTCCTGCAGCGCGTTGGCCTGGAAAAGACAAAGCAGTACGCACTCGCCCAGCAAACAGCCATGCAGGAATATCAAGCGCTCATCGATGAATATCAAATTCCCTGCGATTTATCTGCCCAGTCCTCCTATCTGTATGCGCAGAGTATAGCACCGCTTAAACAGGAATATGCTGCTCTTTTACAGCTGGGGTTTTCTGCCGAGCTGCTGACAGAGCTGCCTGCCGCTCTTCCTTTTTCCTGTGCAGGAGCACTTCGCATGCAGGAGCAACTGCAATATAATCCGCTCATCTTACTCAAAACCTTATCCGATTCCCTTACCGTTTATGAAAATACACCCGCTGTTTCTGTAAAAGATCAGACCGTCTATACCCCGAATGGGACTGTCTGTGCCGGGCATATCGTCTTTGCCTGTCATTATCCTTTTTTAAATTTTCCCGGTCTATTCTTTGCCCGTATGTTTCAAAAGCGTTCCTATGTACTGGCTCTGGAAAATGCTGAGTTTCCAGACGGCATGTGGATTGGCAGTCTAACGCATGATCTGCCCTCTCCCGCTGGCTCTTCTTCACAGGAGTACTCTTTTCGCCATTATGGTCCTTATCTGCTTCTGGGGGGTGAAGGCCATCGAACAGGCTGCTCAGGCACTACAAGCCGCTACGATGCCCTGCGTCAAAAAGCCAGACAATGGTTTCCCCATAGCCGGGAAGTGGCCCATTGGTCTGCCCAGGACTGTATTTCCATTGATCATATTCCTTATATTGGTTCCTTCTCCAGCAGGCATCCTCACTGGTATGCAGCAACCGGTTTTCAAAAATGGGGCATGACCAATGCGATGGCTTCTGCCCTGATTCTTCGTAATCAGATTCTGCAGATCGATACCCCCTTTGCTCCTGTCTTTGATCCGCGGCGCTTTGCCTTGCGGGACATTCCCTCTATTGCCGCCCTTGGCGGAAAAGCAGCAATGAGCATCACTAAACGCATCTTTCAGCTGCCAAAAGGGGAGCTTGAAAAAATCCCGCCCGGACATGGCGGAGTTATTTTAATCCATGGCCATAAGGTTGGCGTTTATAACAGCCCTGATCTGGAAGTCTTTACGGTGGATATCCGTTGTCCACATCTGGGATGCCAGCTCGCCTGGAATCAGGATGAACTGAGCTGGGACTGTCCCTGCCACGGCTCTCGTTTTGATTACCGCGGTCAGCTTCTAAGCGGTCCTGCTCAAAAAGGGATTTCCATCTAAGTATTTTAATTGTAGCATAAACTAGGCAATATGACAATTTCTTTTCTTCTTGCCTATATGCCTTTGGAACTGGCACAGCAGAACAATTCCCCGCACGGTCACGTCCAGCGCATAGGCATACCATACACCGGCGAGACCTAATTCAAACTGCATGGCTAACAGATATCCAACGCCAATGCGGATGCCCCAGATCCCTACGAGCGTCGAATACATGGGCACCTTGGTCTCACCGGCCCCCTGCAGTGCGTTTGTCATGATCTGCACAAGAAATGTAAATGGCTGAAACAGAGCTATGATCCGCAATACGTTTACTACCAGCTTTTGAACCTCTTCGGTTTGAGTAAATAGCGCTGCTAAGGAAGGCGAAAGGACAAAAAAGACAAAACTAAATAAAAGAATCAATCCGCCTGAAAACGCATAGGCTGCCATTGGTATTTTTTTGCCTTTTTTTCATCTCCTTCCCCTAAGGAAATACCTACCAGCGTACATACCGCAAGCCCAAATCCCATAGACGGAATATAGGAATAATTTTCTATGCTGCCGGCAATCTGATGCGCTACATAGGCTGATGTGCCAATCGTAATGATCATACCATTGTACACCAGCTGACCAATGCGCATAATCAGTTTTTCCAGTCCGGCCGGTATTCCTACTTTTAAAATGTCAAAGGTTTCTTTTTTTGAAAGCCTGCAAAACGATATGCGTATATACGCATCATAGTTTTTAATACGCCAAAACAAAATACAGACGCTGATTCCTCTCGACAGTGTCGTTGCCAGGCCTAAGCCAAAGATCCCCCACCCCCATTTGATAAACACAATATTCAATATGATATTCACAATGTTGGCGGCCCCTGTCACATACATCGGTGTTTTCGTATCTTTCATAGCACGCAGTCCAGCCGACAGGATCAGCTGCAGACATAATGCTACACAGGGAATGAGCACAATCAAAAAATAAGGCCTAACATATTCTATGACGGTGCTATCTGCACCCGAAATACGTAGAATAGATGTATTTCCTATACCGCATATGGCCCCTGACAGGATTCCCAGCGCACTGCCTATCACCAGCGAATGCGTCATCGCGCGGTTTACCTGTGCATAATCTTTGCTTCCATAGCTATGCGATACTACAACCGTAGTTCCCACGCTGACTGCTGTAAAAAAAGAGATAAATATATTCATAATCAGATTGGTAACGCCAATTCCGGCAATTGCCTGATCTGCTAATTTTCCTGCAAAATATGTATCAGTCGTTCCCAGAAGCGTCTGCAGCGTATTTTCAATCATAATCGGTACGGCTAACCAAAATACGCTCTTCATATAAGATTTCCATTCTTTTGTCACCGTCATTCCTCCCTTTTCTTGACATGAAAACAAAA
>CANOUM010000116.1 GCA_947570515.1 uncultured Clostridia bacterium | reverse complement strand
TTGCAGACGGATTAAAAGAACTTAATGAAAAAGGGATTGAGAAACTGGTAAGCGCCTTACAGGATTCGGAGAAAATAGGAGATGTTTCACTGCTTTTAGAGCGAGTGAAAGCCGGGCTAAAGCTGTCAGCACAGTATCAATCCTTCTCAGAGATAGATGACAAGATGGAGGGAAAGGTAAAATTCATTTATCGCACAGAGGGGATTGAGGCTAAAACGGAATAAACAAAGCAGAGAAATACCCCTTGCTACATGAAAAGCAGCAAGGGGTATTTTTTAGTTTATTTGTTTTATAGTTCAATGATTTTTCCGTCATATGAGATATCAAGCCCCAGAAGCTTTCCGGCTTCCACCAGCTGATTATGAAGCAGATGCCCATTATGGGAAAAGTGATTGGCAATGCAGCGCGTATGCGCATCGATGGCGCCAATCGCCTTCATCTCATCCCGTACACGTACGACATCCGGAAGACCTAAATGGCCGCCGCCGCAGTGGGTGTCGATCTCGCCGCAGGTCGTATCAAAGCTGACCAGATCGGCAGACTTTTTCATAGATTTAAAGTACGTCCAGACCTCCGGCGCATAATAGCCGCTGTCATGCAGATAAAGCACTGAAACGCCATCAGCATCCTCGATGTGATAGATGAAGGGCTGGTGCTCAGACGACATGTGATGAGCAGGAAGCGGCGTAACGCGGTAAGGGCCGGCCTGCACTGTTTCAAACAGCGTTAGAATATGCCAGTGCATGGCCTCATCGCTTGCCTCATCAAGCTCCCATCCGCTGCAGCGATAAAAGAAATCCTTTGTTTCCTGGGCGCAGTAAATATGAAGGTCAGGGCTCGCCATATTGTGACTGTAGCCTGAACCGCGTACGCTCAGTTCCTGCGGATAAAAATGATCCATATGACAATGCGTAATCAGAAGATGCTGTACCTTAGTCAGATCCAGACCATGCCGGAGCTTATGCATATAAGTATCAGGCGGAAGATCAATCAGCAGATCATCATTGATCAGTGCCTGCGCGCGGGTACGGATATCCTTGCCGCCCAGGCGCTCGGCCTCTTTACAGAAATCACACTGACAAAAAACCGCCGGCCAGCCTTCTGCGGCAGCCGTTCCTAAATACATAAATTTCATTGATGAACCTCCTCTTTATATGAGCGCGGCAGCGCTAAATCACATAACCCGACCTCTTCAAAAAGAGAATCCCTGCCTAAAACCATGACAGAATGAAAACCAGCCTCCTGCAGCAGCGAAACAGCCAGTTCAAAATGAGCGTTTAGCTTGGAGGCATCATGACAGTCGGAATTGATCATAACAGGATATCGATGTTCTCTTAGAAAACGCAGCATCGTGAGATTTGGATAAGGCTGAGTCGCATATCCGCGTGCAATGGCGCCGGTATTGACCTCGGTAATGGCCCCTGTTTCCGCGCAGGCGCGCAGGGCTTCTAAGGCCAGCCGCTGATAGGCAGGATCGTCTTCATCAATCAGGTGATGTACATCGTTTCGCTTGGTGATGAGATTGAAATGCCCGATGATAGCGGGACGTTTTTGCGTGATGAGATTTGTGACCTGCGTATAATAGGTGCGCGCGAGCGCAAAAATGTCGCCGTGAAACCCCTTTTCAAGCGTTTCATAGAACGAATCTACAGAGCCGTCATAGGAATAAAAGGCTCCGGTTTCGGGATCGAGATAATGGTGAACGCTGCCGATGATGTATTCATAGGGGCTTAGGTCTACAGAAGAATAGTAATCGAGTTCTAAACCGAGCCGGATTGTGAGCCGGTCGAGGTAGATAGATTGCAGGCGGTGAACTTCCTGTATGTATTGCTGGGTTCCGGCCGGCGACATGCCGTAATCCAGTGTGTTTTTATGATAGGAATGGCCGGAAAAACCGAGGGAAGTAAAACCGAGCTGAATAGCAGCCTGTACCATTTGCTCAGCGGAACAAACTGCATCACAAAATTGCGTATGTGTATGCGCATTGGATAAAATCATAATCAAAGCCTCCCTTACGGTTGCTTAGTATAGCATGGCTGAGAAAAAAGTCAAGCCGGAGGGGCGGCAGTAAGGAATTAGGGTTGTGCAACATAAAAGCCTATGGTATAATAAAGGCGTCAAGGCATTTTATGGGTTAATCAAGCCCCTGAGCCGCCTTAAGAGTTTGATGCAGCGCATCAAACTCCGATATCGTCATGGCAATAAAGATACAGAACGACTGCAAGAATCCCGCAGGGATTTCTTGCCAAGTTCGCTATAAGCGAACTTGTGCTGCGCTCCAAGTTTGCCGAAGACAAACTTATGATATCGTCATGGTATAAGAAATCCCGAAGGGATTTCTTATCAAGTTTGCTGTAAGCAAACTTGTGATGCCTATTATCATGGTAATAAAGATACAGGACGACCGCAAGAATCCCGCAGGGATTTCTTGCCAAGTTCGCTGAAAGCGAACTTATGCTGCGCTCCAAGTTTGCCTTTGGCAAACTTGCGATGTCACTATGGTATAAGAAATCCTGAAGGGATTTCTTATCAAGTTTGCTGTAAGCAAACTTGTGCCGCCTTATGAGTTTGATGCTTTGCATCAAACTCCGATGTCGTCATGGTAATAAGATATAGGATGACTGCAAGTCTTTGAAAAAATTGGACGGTGATATGTATGCAATCGCTTAATTGCATACATATGCTATATCTGTTTTAAGGGCGAGATGTATGCAAATCGGCTTGTTGCATGCATGATATCTTCGGTATACAGCTTGTTATATGTATGCAAAGTGGGAAATTGCGTACAAGAAAGTTCTTATTTCTTAATTTGATATGCATGCAAAAAGGGATTGCGTACATGTCAGGTTGATTTTGCAGACTAAGCTTGCAGCATAAATGCAGTTGGATACTGAAGTGAGAACAAAGCGGCAATGATCTATGAGAATGTGAACAATTGTCAAACGATGAAGAGAATGAATATACTATAAGCAATAAATAAAGAAACGCGAGGGAAAGCAAGATGAATTACGAGGAAATTATTCGGGTATTTAATGTTGAAGGAGAAATTCAGTCTGTAGAACCGTTTGGTTCCGGTCATATCAATGATACTCTGTGTGCTACGGTTGCCAATAATGGTAAGATTCATAAGTATGTTCTGCAGAAAATGAATACAGAAATTTTTCAAGATCCGCAGGGCTTGATGAATAATATCATTAAAGTAACGGAATATCTGAAAAATATCATCAAGGCACGGGGCGGTGATGTTACCCGAGAGACACTGCATTTTTATCCTACTCAAGACGGTCGTTTGTTTTATGAGGATGACAAAGGACAGTGCTGGCGTCTGGAAGATTTGGTAGCGAATACAAAGTCCTACGACATGGCAGCAACACCTGAAATGTTTATGAATACCGGCGTTGCATTTGGACAGTTTATGTCAGATTTGGCAGATTTTCCGGCAGAGGAATTGGTGGAAGTCATTCCTAATTTTCATCATACAGGAAAGCGTTTTGAGACCTTTGAAAAGGAAGTCAATGCGAATCAGGCAGGACGTATTGAAACTTGTCGTGACGAGGTGGAGTTTGCTCTTGCGCACAAAGAACTGGCGTTATCGTTGGTCAATCAACTGGCTGAAGGAAAGCTGCCGCTGCGGGTTACACATAATGACACGAAGATCAATAATATTTTGATGGATGAGGCAACGGATCAGCCTATTTGTATTATTGATTTAGATACGATTATGCCGGGAGCTTGTGCCTACGATTTTGGAGACAGCATTCGTTTTGGTGCGTCCAGTGCAGAAGAGGATGAACAGGATCTGTCAAAAGTATACATGAGAATGGATCTGTTTGAAGCCTTTACAAAGGGATATATGCAGGCAGTGGGCAAAACGCTGACGCCGGAAGAAGCGAAGAGTCTGGCGATCGGGGCGGCTGTGATTACTTTTGAAACAGGCATCCGTTTCTTGGGCGATTACTTAAACGGCGATACATATTTTAAAGTGCATCGTCCGGGGCAGAATTTAGATAGAGCGCGTACGCAGTTTAAATTGGTAGCCGATATGGAGAAGAAGATGGAAGAAATGCAGGCTATTGTTGACCGGTATTATCAGCTGGCACAGCAGTAATTGCCTGGAAGAGAGCGTCCATCGGACGTCTCAGGTCTTCGCACCTATGTATGCTTAAAATGAATCGAATATAAAAAATCAGGCTCCTGAGCGGTATTTTCATTGCCCGGAGCCTGGTTTTTATTGATTAGTTTTTCTTTTCAAAGCTAGCGCACTCTGTGCACTCGCAGGTGTTAGCGCAAGGCTCACACTTGCCGACACGAATCTGCTGAAGAGTACAGTACTGTTCGTCGCCGCAATGATATTTGCACTCGTCTACAGTACAGCCGATAGAGCGGTTAGTCTTTGAATCACAAGTTTTGTTAGATACATGCATGGTCAAAATCTCCTTTCTGATGAGTGAAGTGTTAAATGCTGTGAAGTATTTTCACATCCATAGCTAGTATGAACAGACAAAAAGATAATATGCGATTTCAGGACAGATCATTGACAGAAATTTAAGAAGCGATTACAATAACAAACAAAGAATGGAAAAAAATGTATATTTTATCAACATGTAAAGGAGGTGCGGAAAATGCAGATTGACAGCGGAGCCGAATGGATCGTGAGAGGGCTTGAAGAGGCTGGGTATGAGGCTTATGTGGTAGGCGGCTGTGTACGCGATGCACTGATGGGAATACAGCCTAAAGACTGGGATATCACGACCTCTGCAAAGCCGGAGACAGTCAAAGCAATTTTCCCTAAAACCTTCGATACAGGCATTGAACACGGGACAGTTTCGGTACTGTATGATCATGAAGTTTACGAAGTTACCACCTATCGAATAGACGGCGCCTACAGTGATCACCGCCGGCCCGATCACGTTATGTATACGTCTTTATTATACGAAGACCTCGCCCGGCGCGATTTCACGATCAATGCGATGGCTTATCATCCGCGTCATGGGTTGGTCGACTATTTTAACGGTCAGCAGGATCTAAAAGAAAGGCGGATCCGCTGCGTAGGAGAGGCAGAGCAGCGCTTTGAAGAGGATGCACTGCGAATGCTAAGAGCGATTCGTTTCTCAGCCAGACTTGCCTTCCGCATCGAAGACACAACGCTGCAGGCCATCTGTCATAAAGCGCCCAGCCTTGCGCATGTCAGTCGTGAGAGGGTGGCAGATGAAGTGACGCAGATTTTGCTGTGTCAGCATCCGGAGGGACTAAGCCGGATCGTCGATACCGGACTTGCGCCATGGATCTCGCAGGAGCTTAGACAGGGCGAGAGGCTGGATTTTTTAGCGCCTGCGCGCGTGAAAGAGCAAAAGGCCCGGCGTTTCGCCGCACTGCTGCACCGCTTTGAGAAGGAGCAGGTAGTGCGAATATTGCAGGAGCTCAAGCTGGATAATGCAACTAAACGGGATGTTTTGCATCTGCTTGCATTTATTGGGGCGGCGTTGCCGCGAAATAGACGGGATATGCGCTTTTTTTTGCATGAGCTGGGGGCAGATTATTTTGATGCTTTGTGTGAGCTCAAGCAAGCGGCCGGGGAAAATGGGCCGCAGGAGATTTTAGATGCACGCACTCTGTATGAAACGGAGAAGACGGCTTGTTTGACGTTAGCGCAGCTGGCAGTGAGCGGACGGGATTTGATGGCGGCTGGAGCGCAGAGCGGTAAAGAGCTGGGGGCTTGGCTGCAGCGTTTGCTGAATTTGGTGCTGGAGATGCCGGAGATGAACGATAGGGAGCGTCTTTTGCAATATTTTCGTGAGAACTA
>CANOUM010000115.1 GCA_947570515.1 uncultured Clostridia bacterium | reverse complement strand
GAGAGCAGAGGGGTACGCTTATGCAGATGTGCGTTGATCCTGAAGGAAAGCCGGCGCATACAGAATACCGCGTGTGGCATAGCTGGCCGGACTGTTCACTGGTCTGGCTGCGTCTGCAGACGGGACGCACCCATCAGATTCGGGTGCATATGGCCTATGAAAGACATCCGCTGCTGGGGGATCCGCTATATGGAATGCCAGACAAAACAATAAAAAGGACAGCTCTGCATTCATGGCGGATTCGGGCAGAGCAGCCCTTTACGCAAGTGCCGCTGGAGCTTACGGCGCTGCCGCCGGACGATTTTAGACACAGATGGGAGATTGAAATGCAAAGCGAATATAGAGAGTACATGGAGCGTCTCACGTTTCCGCCCGCGGCGGTGGAAGCGGTGCTGCAAAAGGCAGATGCACGCCTCGATGTGTTGGGGCAGCGGTATATGGCGGGCGAGATCACGCTCGTAGAGGCGCAGGAGGCGATCGGCGAGGATTACGGCGCGTATATGGCGTTTCTGGTGGGATGCTTACCGCAGCTGCGCCGCCGGTATGCAGCAGCAGGGCTGCCTGAGGAGCTGTTTTGGCATACGATGATGGATCTGAAATACAAATTGATGGAGTGTCACACGGTCAAAGGACAGTGGGGCAACTTCGCGTTTTGGTGGTATGATCGCTTCTATAAAATGACGCGCTTTACGCTGGGGCGGCTGCAATTTGAAGCGGTGACCTATGAGGGGCCGCAGTATACCTGCGGCGGCATTACGGTAGAGACGGGGGATCCGGTGGTGAACATCCATATTCCATCGGCCGGACCGCTCACAAAGGAGCTGCGGCAGGAGGCGTATCAAATGGCATATGAGTTTTTTCCGGCATGCCGGAAACAGGGCGCATTGCCTCTGGTGTGTCATTCATGGCTATTGGATCCGGAATATGAAACATTTTTGCCGGCGTCGTCCAATCTAATTGGATTTCAGAAGGATTTTGATATCATTGCCTGCGAGAAGCAGGAGGAATTTAAGGAGGCATGGCGTGTATTTGGAGCTCATGGCGGTAAGAAGCCACAGGAGCTGCCAAGAGATACGTCGATGCAGCGAGGGTTTGCGGACTTTTTGAGTGCCGGCGGCAGGACAGGCGTTGGCAGCGGGATTATGCTATGGGGGCCTGAGGGAAGGGTCACAGATCAGAAGGAGGAGCTATGATTTATTCAATTACGTTAATGGTGGTAGGCGCAGCGCTGGCGGCAGCCGGATTTCATCTGATGAAGCCAAAGGACGGAAATATTTCGATTGGCGGCGGCGCTTATGTGCAGGCAGATCCGGAGGACAGGCCGCCGGTTGTGCAGCAGGCCGGGAAAATTTTGCTGGGAATTGGTGTGATTTTGTTTGTCGGCGGTCTGGTGTGGATTTTGAGCACTCTTTTTATGGCGCTGGCAGGGATTGTACTGGTAGCGGCCATCGTCGGTATCGTTTGGTATGTAGTGCGCAGTTTTCTTCAATGAAGTGAAAATTTTCAATTTCAAGAATAAAAACGGTCATAGAGATGGCCGTTTTTTATTTGTGCTGCAAAAAAATTCGCGGAAAATAAGGAAAACAAATGGTTAGAGTCCTATAAAATTGCAAATGATATGACTATAACTTTTTGGAGGTTTTTAAATGCCGGAGCAATTCATTAAGATCACAGCAATATGTAGCTTTGAGAAATATCTCATTTCGGAAGAGAAAAGTATAGCAACGATAAAAAAATATCTGTATGACATTCAATGTTTTGTAAATTTTTTAGCAGACCGACAAATCAGCAAGGAAGAAGTTATCGTTTATAAAGAATATTTAACGCAGCACTATGCGCCTGCTAGCGTGAACTCTATGCTGGTGGCACTTAACTGTTTTCTGCGGTTTATCGGCCATGGAGATTGCTGCGTGAAACTTTTGAAAATTCAGCGGCAGATCTTTTGCCGTGAGGAAAAGGAGCTGACACAGAAGGAATACAGGCGATTGGTGCAGGCAGCCGGGAATACGCAATTATCCTATATTTTGCAAACCATTTGCGGTACCGGAATCCGGGTGAGCGAACTGCAGTATATTACCGTGGAGGCTGTGCTGGCTGGCAAGGCGGTGGTAAATTGTAAAAATAAGACGAGGATCATTTTTATACCTGCGCCTTTGCAAAAAATATTAAGAAAGTATATTAAAAGGGCCGGACTTCAGGCCGGTTCTGTATTTGTAAGCACCAAAGGAAAGCCTGTGGACCGCAGCAGTATTTGGAGACAGATGAAGAGGCTTTGTAAAAAAGCAGATGTGCCGGAGGAAAAGGTATATCCTCATAATCTGCGTCATTTGTTTGCACGCATCTTTTATGGCATAAAAAAAGATATTGTACGGCTGGCCGATATTCTTGGTCACAGCAGTATCAATACCACGAGATTGTATACCCTTGAAACAGGGCATCAGCATTTGAACGACTTGGCAGACGTGCAGCAACGGATCCTGCTGATCACATAATGTAGATTATGTTGTGCGGAAGCGTTTCAAAAAAGCAAGATGACTCTCATCTTTTTTACATAGTATAGCATAATTTGCTCAGTCATGCAAAGCATTATTTGGAAAAATTAAAAAAGAGA
This sequence comes from uncultured Clostridia bacterium, assembly GCA_947570515.1. GTDB lineage: Bacteria > Bacillota > Clostridia > Lachnospirales > Bianqueaceae > CALWPV01. Next base: position 3,199 of record CANOUM010000115.1, on the reverse strand, counting down.
TAGGTAAACAAGCCGGAAAAAGCAGCTACCTTTTCGGCTTGTTTTGTTGTATTCTTTTTCTTTTTTTCAGGGCGGCCGCATTCTAATATCAGCTACTTAGGCTTCACTTTGCTAAAAGCCTGTCAACATAATCTACATTATGTTGACGAATTGCATAGAGAAACTCGCGATAATAGAAAGCAGGATGTTCAGAAAGGCGGTGATAATCAGGAGCGAATGATAAATCGTATTGAAATGGGTAAAAAATTGGTAAATAGATATCATATAAGAAAGGAAAATTGATATGAATCCAATACAACAAAATAAACTGCTGGCAGTTTTTCTGTCCCTGTGTCTGGTCGTTGGATTATGGCCTGCGGCGGTACTGGCGGCAGAGGAAGACAGCATGGATTCTGTTGTCTGTGAGACTTCGGGAGATTCCATGGAGGACGAGGCAGAAAGCAGCAGCGAGGAGCTCTTACGTCAAGAAGTTCCAGAGGCATCGAACGGGGCGGAGAATACTTTAGTGCCACTGGCAGAGAATGAAATGTCCGGTTTTTGTGGCGCAACCGAAACGGATACGGTGGCATGGAGGCTGGAACAAAATAATGAAGATAGTCAAAATCCCACATATACGCTGATTCTCGACGGCGCTGGTGTGATGATAGATTATTTGAAGGATGGAACAGCTGCCTGGTGCATAGCTTTACCGACGTATCAAACAGCCATTACAAAAATTGTAATCGGCAAAGACATCACCGTTATTGGTCAATGTGCATTTGTTGGCTGCAGTGCCGTAACGGAGGTGACCTTTGAAGAAGGCAGTCAATTGCGGGAGATTCGATTAAATGGATTTCCTCTTATGACAGCATTAAGGGAAATTACACTGCCGGGAACACTTGAGGCATTGGATGTCTCCGCATTTTATGGATGCAGCTCACTTGAAAAGGTCATCCTGCAAAATCCTGATAATCTTATATCTATTGGTGTATCTGCATTTGGCAGATGCAGTAGTTTGAAGTATTTTAACAATCCGGAAGAAAAACAGGATTGCGAGATCATGCCCCGTTTTCTCAAAACGATTGGAGCCAATGCCTTTGCAAATTGTTCTCAGATGATAGGGCAAATTACTATTCCAGCCGGTGTTGAAAGTTTGTCTGGCAGCTTTTTAGCCTGTTCACAGATATCAAAAATTTCTTTTGAAAGCGGTTCTCATTTAAAGCTCATCGACAAAAACACATTTCACAGTATGACAGGAATATCGGAAATAACATTGCCGGAGGAATTGGAAACGATTGGGGATTCGGCATTTTGGGGATGTACTTCACTTGAAACAGTTATATTGAAAAATCCTGATAAGCTTACAGCAATTGTCGGGGGAGCATTTGGTAGATGCAGTAGTTTGAAATATTTTAACAATCCGGAAAAAAAGCAGGATTGCGAGATTATGCCTTCTTCTGTCACAAAGATTGGAGGTAAGGCATTCTTAGACTGTTCTCAGTTAATAGGACAAATCACCATTCCGGCGGCGGTTCAAGACCTAAATACTACCTTTCAGGGGTGCACGCAAATAACAAAAATTTCCTTTGAAAATGGTTCCAAGATCAAGACCATTGGTCCCAATACATTTTGGTCAACTGGAATATCAGAGATCATATTGCCGGAGGGAATAGAAATAATTGGAGAGAATGCGTTTAGAAATACGCATCTTACCGCCATTGAAATTCCTGCCTCTGTGACCAAGGTTAGTAGAGATGCTTTCCGGTGTGATACCAATCCCACACTGGCGACAGTGACCTTTGCCGAAGGGAGTCAGTTAAAAGAAATCGAAACGAGCGCCTTTGGAAAAGCCCTTGCATCAATTACGCTGCCAGAAGGCTTAACGACAATCGGATCGCTTACCTTCGGTCAGACAAAGCTTCAATATATTACCATTCCATATAGCGTTACAAGTATTGGAAGCTCGGCTTTTTCTCTAAGTTGTCCAATAGCTATCAATCTTTCTGCGGTTTCTGATACAGCAGATATTACGAATTGCTGTAACGGAACTATAACGCACGGATCTATGATATATCTATCGTCGGAAACAGCCAAAGCGGCTGTTGGCACTCCGGCAAGCGGAAAGCCGATTTGGCTTATCACCAACGGAGGTATTGTTCCGGAACAGGAGTTCATAAAATATCAGCTTGCTACACCGCAGAGAGAGGGGTATCGTTTTGATGGATGGTACAAAGAAGAGGATTTTTCAGGAACGCCGGTGACAACGCTTAGTTCGGCTAATCATGGAGAAACCCGTTATGCCAAATGGATTGGTCAAATTGATTTTGATGCTAACGGCGGTAATGGGTCTATGGAATCGCAAGAGATTACAACGCATGCGGATAATACGCTCCATTCTATGAATGGTCTTTCACGCGATGGGTATGAATTTACAGGATGGAATACCGAGAAAGATGGTACCGGCGATTTTTATGCGGATGCTGACGTTATAAAACCTTTGGAGAATACGACTTTGTATGCCCAGTGGGCCAAGAGAATGGATGCGGCAGCCGGTGATTATTTTGTTTATGCTCTTCAAGAGCAGACATATACCGGTGCACCAATTGAACCCAAAGTTATCGTGAAGAATGCACTGACTGGAGAAATCGTTGTCGAAGACGAGTATAATGTAGAATATCAAGACAATATAAACACAGGAACCGCTACCGTGACAGTGACGAAGGGCGGCAATTCGGTGGAACTTGAATTTGAGATTATCAAGGATGAAAATCCGGTGGTAAGCATAGAACCTGTATCTGTGATGTACGGTACCGACTATACAATTACAGTTACAGCTAAAACTTCTGCTGGCAATGTCATTGAGAATGCTGAGATTGTGATCCGATACTACACAGATGAGCAGTGTACGCAGGGCGAAACAAGCACGCCGCCTGTGAATGCAGGGGAGTACTGGATAAAAGCGACATTAGCAGATACCGATCATTATGCTGAAAAGTCCGCAGTTGCTAAGATTACGATCAGCAATGCGGCCATGCCTATCACGGTGCAAGGATATTCTGGTATTTATGACGGACGGCCTCATTCAATTGCTGTGACAGCAGATGGTGCGGCAGTTATGTATGCAGAAGCAGAGGACGGAGTTTATAGTGCTGACAAGCCCAGCTATACGAATGCTGGCACATACACGGTGTATTATCAAGTAACAAAAGCAAACTACGAC
>CANOUM010000114.1 GCA_947570515.1 uncultured Clostridia bacterium | reverse complement strand
TCACGCCTTTATACCGAATTCGCTTATACTTTCCGCAGTGACATTCCCAGTCCTTAGTCGGTCCGAAAATACGCTCGCAGAAAAGACCGTCTCTCTCCGGTTTCAAGGTTCTATAGTTGATTGTTTCCGGCTTCTTGACTTCTCCATGAGACCATTCTCTGATCTTTTCCGGTGAAGCAAGACCAATTTTAATCGCATCAAACTGTATGGATTGATGTGTGGTTTTTACAGCCATCTACGCGTTCCCCCTTCTTATAGGTCTTCGCCAAACATAGGATCATCTAAAGTATCAATATCGGCCACGGTATAACCGCCTGCTTCAAGGTCGGGCTCAAAATCCAAATCTTCTTCATTTTCTTCATCTGTATCAATCAGCTCTTCCTCCATCGGCGGCTGATCCTCATAATACACGGAACCTGTCTGGATATCCTCACGGCCTTCCATGTTTACGTCGATTGCTTCTCCTTCATCGCCCAGGTCCTCATGAATCTCTACTTCCTGTGCATCCTCTGTCAGCACTCGAATGTCCAGTCCCAGAGACTGCAACTCTTTAAGCAATACCTTGAAAGATTCAGGGACTCCCGGCTCCGGAATATTTTCGCCCTTAACAATGGCTTCATACGTCTTTACACGTCCTACAATATCATCTGATTTTACAGTCAGAATTTCCTGCAGGGTGTAAGCTGCGCCATAGGCCTCCAGCGCCCACACTTCCATTTCTCCAAAACGCTGACCGCCGAATTGTGCCTTACCTCCGAGCGGCTGCTGTGTCACCAGAGAGTAAGGACCTGTAGAACGGGCATGAATCTTATCATCGACCAGATGATGCAGCTTCAAATAATACATATACCCAACCGTTACATGATTATCAAACTGTTCTCCTGTACGTCCGTCGCGCAGCGGCAGCTTGCCATTGCGGCTGATCGGTACACCGGCCCATTCTGCTCGATGCTCCAGATTTTCTTCCAGATATTTCATAATTTCAGGATCAAGCGTATCCTGATATTTGGCCTGAAATGCCTCCCATTCAATATTGACATAATCATTGGCCAACTCCAGCATATCCATGATATCAATCTCGCTGGCACCGTCGAAAATAGGAGTCGCAATCTTGAATCCAAGTGCCTTACAAGCCAGTCCCATATGGGCCTCCAAAACCTGTCCAATATTCATACGGCTCGGAATACCTAATGGATTCAATACGATATCAAGCGGACGGCCGTTGGGTAAGAACGGCATATCTTCAACCGGCAGCACGCGGGAAACAACACCTTTGTTACCATGACGGCCGGCCATCTTATCTCCCACAGATATCTTGCGCTTGTGGGCAATATATACTCTTACTGTTTCGTTTACGCCCGGTGACATTTCATCTCCGTTTTCACGGGTAAATGTTTTGACGTCAACGATAATTCCTTCTTCTCCATGCGGCACGCGCAGAGAGGTATCGCGCACCTCGCGGGCTTTTTCTCCGAAAATGGCTCGCAGAAGTCTTTCTTCAGCCGTAAGCTCTGTTTCGCCTTTGGGCGTTACTTTACCAACTAAAATATCGCCGGCATGCACTTCGGCTCCAATGCGAATGATTCCACGCTCATCCAGATCCTTAAGCGCATCGTCTCCTACATTGGGGATGTCTCGTGTGATTTCCTCCGGTCCAAGTTTGGTATCCCTTGCTTCGGTCTCATACTCTTCAATATGCACAGAAGTATATACATCCTCGGCTACCAGACGTTCACTCAGAAGAACGGCATCCTCGTAATTGTAACCTTCCCAGTTCATGAAGCCAATCAGCGCATTTTTGCCCAATGACAGCTCACCTTCCTCTGTGGAGGGGCCATCTGCAATCGCCTGGCCAGCCTTGACACACTCGCCTTTATCCACAATAGGACGCTGATTAAAGCATGTGCTCTGATTCTGACGCTGGAATTTAAGCAGCGTATATTCATCGATATTGCCGTCATCTTTACGCACAACAATACGATCGGAAGAAACCTCTTCGACCATACCATCTTCTCTGGCAATCACACAGGAACCGGAATCCATTGCCGTTTTGTACTCCATACCGGTACCTACAACCGGAGATTCCGTTACAAGAAGCGGAACAGCCTGACGCTGCATGTTAGATCCCATGAGAGCGCGGGAAGCTTCGTCATTTTCAACAAATGGAACCAAAGATGCGGCCACCGAAAATACCTGACGAGGCGATACGTCCATCATATCAATCTCGTTGGCATCCATTTCGATGTTATCATCTCTGAATCGTCCCGTGATACGTTCACGCATGAAATGCCCCTGCTCATCCAGTTTCTCATTTGCCTGCGCGATTTTATAGTTTTCCTCTTCATCTGCCGTGATATAACGAACTTCATTTGTCACCACGGGCGTGCCTGAAGATTTATCAATAATTCGATATGGTGTTTCAATAAATCCATATCGGTTGATTCTCGCATACGTAGCTAAAGAATTGATCAAGCCGATATTAGGACCTTCCGGCGTCTCAATCGGACACATGCGCCCATAATGCGAATGGTGTACATCTCGCACCTCAAATCCCGCCCTATCACGTGATAAACCGCCGGGACCCAGCGCAGACAAACGTCTCTTATGTGTAAGCTCTGCAAGTGGATTGTTCTGATCCATAAACTGTGAAAGCTGTGAACTTCCGAAAAATTCTTTGATCGCTGCCGTCACAGGACGGATATTGATCAGGCTTTGCGGCGTTACCTCTTCTACATCCTGCGTTGTCATACGTTCACGCACAACACGCTCTAAACGGGCAAGTCCAATCCGGAACTGATTCTGCAGCAGCTCTCCCACGCAGCGAATTCGTCTGTTTCCTAAATGGTCGATATCATCTACATGTCCAATCTCATATTCCAGATTCAGATTATAGTTGATGGACGCCATAATATCCTCAAAAGTAATATGACGGGGAACCAAATCATAGGAACGCTTTTTCAGCATTTCCCACAGCTCTTCTCCTTCTAACCCCTTTTCCAGAATTTCTTCCAGCACAGGATAAAAAACATCCTCAGTAATACCGCATTCATGCAGTTTTTCTTCTGAAATATCTAAATGGGCATGGATATCCACCGCCAGATTGCTTAATACCTTAACCTTTTGGTCATCCTTCTGCACCCACACATAGGAAACGCCGGCATTTTGAATCTGCTGGCACAGATCCATTGTCAAAACCGTTCCCTCTTCTGCCAGCACTTCTCCGGTGGAATGATCCACAACTGCCTCGGCTAACGGAAGCCCGGCAATACGATTGCGAAAAGCCAGCTTTTTATTAAACTTATATCGGCCTACATGTGCTAGATTATACCGTTTATCATCATAGAACATGGAATACAAAAGGCTCTTAGAGCTCTCTACTGTAGGAGGCTCTCCGGGACGAATCCTTTTATAAATTTCAATTAAGCCTTCTTCTACGCTTTTGGCATTATCCCGTTCAATTGTAGCCAATAGTTTGGGATTTTCTCCAAAAAGCTCCATAATCTCAGCATCTGTACCTACACCTAAAGCACGAATCAGTACAGTGACGGGAATTTTTCGGGTTCGATCAACACGTACATGAAAAATATCATTCGAATCCGTCTCATATTCAAGCCACGCACCGCGATTCGGAATAACGGTAGCAGAAAATAAAGGCTTTCCTGTTTTGTCAATTGATTTTGCATAGTAAATGCCAGGGGAACGCACTAACTGACTGACAATTACACGCTCAGCACCATTCAAAACAAAGGTACCCGTTTCTGTCATAAGCGGAAAATCGCCCATAAAAATCTCGTGCTCTTGTTTTTCCTTTGTCTCTTCATTGGTCAAACGAACCGTCACCTTCAAAGGCGCTGAATAAGTAGCATCCCGTTCTTTTGCTTCTTGTATCGTATATTTGGGTTCGGAATTTAAATTAAAATCAATAAATTCCAAAGACAAATTACCGCCAAAGTCCGTGATTGGATTGATATCTTCGAATACCTCTTTTAATCCTTCGCTGATAAACTGCTGATAAGAATCCTTCTGCACGTCTAATAAATTAGGCATCTGCAGAACTTTCTTCTCTCTGGCAAAGGACATTCTCACACGGTCTCCATACGGTTGTGGATGGATACGGTTTTTTTCCATAAATGCGTTTCACCCCTTGACTAAATTTATCTTGCTTTGGTCTAAAGCTGTCTGGACTGCGCACAAACAGCTTTAATGACAGCATGATGGAACAAACTTGAATAAGAATTATGCAAGCTTCTGCCATCACGCTGCGTATGAGCATAAAATCGCAATCTAATGCAATTTACAATGCTACCACAGAAGTCAAGCCATGTCAAGTATTTATATAAAAATAAATTCCGAGAACCCACTTGAGCAGATTCATCGGAATTTATTTTTATGATTAAATTAGATTTTCGGATTAAGATTATTTTAAAGTAATCTTTGCGCCAACTTCTTCCAGCTGCTTCTTCAAAGCTTCTGCATCTTCCTTGCTAGCGCCCTCTTTCAATACTTTAGGAGCGGACTCAACAAGTTCCTTAGCCTCTTTCAGACCCAGACCTGTGATTTCACGAACAACCTTGATAACTTTGATCTTCTGAGCGCCTGCATCGGTCAGCTCAACATCAAACTCTGTCTTCTCTTCTTCAGCGGCAGCAGCCGGACCTGCAGCAACCATCACGCCTGCAGCAGCAGATACGCCGAATTCTTCTTCACATGCGGTAACCAGCTCGTTCAGCTCCATAACAGAAAGCTCTTTCAGAGCATCAATAATCTCTTGTACGCTAAGTTTAGCCATTTTAAAAAACCTCCATAAATTTTTAATTAAGTTTCAATTCTTACGTGCTGTACACTTTATTCAGCAGCTTCTGCGGGTGCAGCCTCTGCTGTGCCTCCGTTTTTCTTTGCAATCTCGTTAACCACACGTGCAAAGGAAGACATCGGAGACTTGAAGCTTCCAAGCAATCTGGAAAGCAGCTCGTTCTTTGAAGGAATCTTGGCAACCTTTTCAATTGCCTTCTCATCATAATACTCGCCAGCTACAACGCCGCCCTTAAACTGCAGGGGCTCGAACTTTGCAACAAAGGAATCGAGTTCACGCGCGCCTGCTGTAGCATCCTCATAGCTGATCGCAACAGCAGTAGGTCCTTCCAAATGAGGCGCCAGTGCTTCAAAGGCAGTTCCTTTGATAGCAAAGTTTACCATGGTGTTTTTATAAACTTTATAATCCACACCAGCCTCACGCAGTGCTTTACGCATTTCGGTATCCTGCGCAACTGTCAAGCCGCGAGAGCTTACCAGCACTACGCCTTCTGCTTTTTCCAGTTTGCTCTTAATCTCATCAACAACAACCTGTTTTGCTTCAATCTTAGCCACTTTATCTTTACCTCCTATTAGATTTTTGCTACCGGAAAATCGGTTCATCATCCGTAGGATATAGAAAACCCCGCTCCGGTAACTGGGGACGGGGTTTTGATCATCTCCATCAAGATCTGATTTTGATACCTCGGCAGGCCTGTTTATGTTACGGCTAACGCCACCTGCTGTCTCCGGTTATATAATCAATCCTGTTGATCTTACAATCAACGAAAGTGATTATATCAAACTTATATCGGCTTGTCAAGCCACATTTCCCTTAATGAGCTTCGCCGCTTTTACTCTTCAGCGCGCACAGGGCTGATCTTAACTCCGGGGCCCATCGTAGAGCTCAGAGTCAGGCTGCGGATATACTGACCTTTAGCCGCAGCGGGTTTTGCCTTTATAATAGCACCAATCAGGGTGTGGAAATTCTCTATCAGCTTATCCTGTCCAAAGGACACCTTT
>CANOUM010000113.1 GCA_947570515.1 uncultured Clostridia bacterium | reverse complement strand
TTTGAAGACGCGATCATAACGTCCAGAGAGCTGGAGCTGACCCTGACAGGACGCAGCTGCGGACAAGAGGAACGGGCGCCGATGTGCGGAGTACCCTATCATTCTGCAGAGACCTATATTCAGCGATTAGTGCAAAAGGGATATAAGGTCGCCATCTGTGAGCAGATGGAGGATCCCAGACTGGCTAAAGGATTAGTGAAGCGTGAGATCACCCGCATTGTTACACCGGGAACTACAATGAATGCAGATACGATTGGGGAAAACAATAATTATATTATGTCTGTCAATCGGATTGCTGACGCCATTGGATTAGCGGTGGCCGATATTACAACAGGTGAATTTTTGGTCACAGAGTTTAGCGAGGAAGAAAAGCTGTGGGATGAAGTCGCTAAATTTCAGCCTTCGGAGCTGCTTGTAAATGAAGAGATTCAGAATATGCAAAGTCTGGATTTGGATAGGATGAAGGAGCGGCTTTCCTTATTTGTCAATGCCTATGCTCCCTATCATTATCAGTATCAGCGATGCAAAGAAGAAGTTTTACATCAGTTCGGCGTGCTGCAGCTGGAGGGTCTTGGACTTGACAGCATGGAGCTTGGCGTTACGGCAGCCGGCGCACTGCTGGAATATTTAACGGAAACACAAAAAAGAGAGCTCGGCCATATCAATCAGGTTAAGACCTATTCGGTGCAGGAATATATGATCTTGGACATGGCGACCAGGCGCAATCTGGAGCTCACAGAAACGCTGCGCGATAAAAGCAGAAAAGGGAGTCTGCTTTGGGTGCTGGATCATACCCAAACCGCTATGGGAGGGCGCCGGCTGCGCAAATGGCTGGAGCAGCCGCTGATTCAGAAGCAGGCGATTGATCTGCGCCTTGCCTGCGTAGAAAATTTGGCAGATAATCCCATGCTGAGTGCGGAGCTGAAGGAAAGCCTGAGTAAGATCTATGATATGGAGCGGCTGATGGGCAAGATCAGCTATGGCTCTGCCAATGCAAGAGATCTGCTGGCACTGAAAAATTCGCTGAAAGCGCTGCCGGAGATTCATTTGCTGCTGACAGATCTGCCAGCGGATGGATTTCGGAAGATTCAAGAAGAAATGGATCTGCTGGAGGATGTGTGTCAGCTGCTGGAAGAGGCCATCGAAGAGGAGCCGCCGATTAGCGTGCGTGAAGGATCGCTCATTAAAACAGGGTATCATGCACAGATTGATCAATATCGCAGCGCCGCGGTAAATGGGAAGACATGGCTTGCAGAGCTGGAGGCCAAAGAAAAGGCGGAAACCGGTATCAAAAATCTTAAAGTCGGTTATAATCGTGTGTTTGGATATTATCTGGAGGTCAGCAAAGGCAATATTCCGCTGGTGCCGGATCGGTATATCCGCAAACAGACGCTCACGAATGGAGAGCGGTATATTACAGAGGAACTAAAGCAGATTGAAGACACCTTGCTGGGAGCCAAAGAAAAGGGAGAAGCGCTGGAGTATGAGGTGTTTTGTCAGATCCGTGATCAGGTAGGCAGTGCGATGGTGCGTGTGCAGCGATCGGCGGATGCGGTAGCCAAGCTGGATGCGCTGCGTTCCATGGGAGAGGCCGCTTATCGCAATCATTATGTTAAGCCGCAGATCCTGCCTCCGGGGCAGGAGATTCATATTGAAAACGGAAGACATCCGGTCGTGGAACAAATGCTGCCGGACAATACTTTCATCGCCAATGATACACATCTCACGCAGGATGAGGATAGAATTGCCGTCATTACCGGTCCCAACATGGCCGGAAAATCCACCTATATGCGGCAGGTTGCAGTCATTGTGCTGATGGCACAGATCGGCTGCTTTGTACCAGCTGATGCCGCCCGTATTTCCATCGCCGATCGGATTTTCACCCGTGTCGGAGCTTCAGATGATCTGGCACGCGGTCAGTCCACCTTCATGGTAGAAATGAGTGAGGTTTCCAATATTCTGCGTCACGCAACAGCAAATAGTCTGCTCATCCTAGACGAAATCGGACGCGGAACTTCGACATTCGACGGACTTAGTATCGCATGGGCAGTAGTAGAGTATATCAGCGACAAAAAAATCATAGGCGCTAAAACCTTGTTCGCTACCCATTATCACGAGCTTACACAGCTGGAAGGACAGCTGTACGGCGTTCGAAACTACTGCGTTGCAATCAAAGAAAGCGGCGACGATGTTATCTTTTTACATAAAATCCATCAAGGAAGCGGTGATCAAAGCTACGGCATCGAAGTAGCCAAGCTGGCCGGCCTTCCGGCGTGGGTGCTAGAACGCGCACACGAAATTCTGGACGAGCTCTTAGATCGAGACATCGCCAAAAAGGCCGCCCACATTATAGCTCGTCAGCAGGTAGATCCCAGCGTTCAGCAGATATCTTTATTCATGCCGGCAGAGCCGGAAGAATCCGATAGCGATTTCTCGGAGACGGCGCAGGAGATTTTACGGGAACTACAGGAGGCGGACCTGAATCATCAGACGCCGCTGGAAGCCATGCAGCAGTTATATAAGTGGCAAAAGCGTTTAAAGAAAAAATAGGATAAAAGGAGGAGGCCATGGCTCAGATTCGGCTTTTAGATCAGGCAACCGTAAATAAGATTGCAGCGGGAGAGGTCGTTGAGAGGCCGGCTTCCATCGTCAAAGAATTAACTGAAAACGCGGTGGATGCACAGGCAACACAAATTACCGTTGAAATTAAAGAAGGCGGCATCGGCAGCATTCGAATTACCGATAATGGCATCGGCATTGAAGCCGACCAGATCCGTACTGCATTTTTAAGGCATAGCACAAGTAAAATTCGCACAGTGGAAGATCTGCTTTCCAGTCTGACGCTGGGATTTCGAGGGGAAGCACTTGCGAGTATTGCAGCTGTATCGCGTGTGGAAATACTGACAAAGACGGACAAGGTCCTCACCGGTATACGCTATGTCATTGAAGGCGGAGAGGAAAAGCTGTGGGAAGAAGTGGCCTGCCCTAAAGGAACGACTATAAAAGTAGAAAATCTGTTTTTTAATACGCCTGCCCGCAAAAAATTTCTTAAAAAACCAACAGCTGAAGCAGCGGCGATTACGGATCTGATGCAAAAAATGGCGCTTGCCCATCCGGAGATTTCGTTTCGATATTTAAATGGTAAGCGGGAGCCCTCCATCTATACAGCAGGCAAGGGCGAGCTGCGAAACAGCATCTATGCCGTCTATGGAAGGGAGCTGTTGGACAAGCTTTTGCCGGTATACGGCAGCATTGCCTTGGAAGAAGGAAAAACGATGCAGGTCGAAGGATTTATTAGCCGGCCGCAGATGACAAGGGCAAATCGAACCTATGAGAATTTTTTCATCAATGGACGCTACATCAGAAGTACCTTGCTTGAAAAGGCACTGGACGAGGCCTATAAAGATTATATTGTGCCAGGACAGTTTCCGGCAGCTATCTTGCATCTGCGTATGGATCCCGCAGCGCTGGATGTGAATGTACATCCAACGAAAATGGAAGTGCGCTTTATGCAGGAAGAAAAAACGCGAACGGCGTTATATGAAGTGCTGTCCGCCTGTTTAGCAGAAAAGGATCTAATCAATCGCAGCGGTAGCTTTTATAAAGAAACAGCGGCGCCGCAAAAAGAAAAGCAGGTGACAGAGCAGCTGGAAACAGCTCCGCCAAAGCTGTATATTCCCCAGCAGCTTAAGGCCAGTCAGGCGAGCTGGCCGCTTTCCAAACCGGATCCGAAAACTCCGTTTATTGTAGAAGAAGAGGAGCCGGTGCCTGTATATAAAGGAAAGCAAATTAGCGTGCACGAAGAGCAGGTGGCCGAGCCGGAACCGGAGGCTGAGGGGCTGGCTGAGGAGCCGGCCGCCTATGAAGCCCCGCCCAAACAGCATACCCTGCGCTTAATCGGACAGATCTTCCGCACCTATTGGTTGGCAGAAGAAGAAAATATTTTTTATATTGTGGATCAGCATGCAGCGCATGAACGCGTACTGTACGATCGATATCGCAGATTGCTGCAGGAAGAACAGATGAATACGCAGCTTTTGATGGAACCGGTTGTATGTGGGGCTAATCCGAAAGCAGTAGCTGAGCTTGCACAGTATCAGAATATTTTTGAAAAGCTGGGATTTCAGGTAGAGGCTTTTGGAGAGGATGCCGTCATTGTCCGCGGTGTTCCGTTTATCTTCAACAGCGCGTTGCCGCCCGAGGATTTTGCCCGGATGCTCGATATGCTCTATGAAGGCCATACAGATACGGCACGAGATTTATTGATTGACAGGATTGCTATGATGTCGTGCAAGGCAGCCGTTAAAGGAAATAGCACCATGAGCGAAGAGGAAGCAAGAAGTCTGCTCAATCAGCTGTTTGCATCGTCCAATCCGTATAACTGTCCCCATGGACGTCCCACCATTATTTCGATGACGCAATATGAATTGGAGAAAAAATTTAAACGCGTATGAAAAAACAACCGTTACTTATTTTGGCCGGACCAACGGCTTCCGGCAAAACCAGCCTCTCTCTGCAGCTGGCAAGACGGCTTAACGGCGAGATCATCTCGGCAGATTCTATGCAGGTGTACCGAGGCATGGACATCGGCACAGCCAAAATTACACCAGAAGAAATGGACGGGATTCCGCATCATTTAATCGATATCATAGAGCCGGATGAAGAATGGAATGTCATGAGCTTTTGCCGCCTTGCGGCGGAAAAAATTGATGAGATTGCGGCGCGGGGAAGGCTTCCCATGGTGGTGGGAGGAACAGGCTTTTATATCCACGCGCTGGCATATGGCGCAGAGTTTGAGGAAGAGAGGGAGAGCGAGAGCCGCAAAAAGCTGGAGGGCTGGACTCAGGAGGCGCTGTTTTCTTATTTGCAGAAGGTGGATCCTAAAAGTGCGCAGGTCATTCATCCGCATAATCGCAAGCGTGTGATTCGTGCTTTAGAATACTTTGAACAGACTGGGAAACAGATCAGCGAGCTAAATGCGCGGCTGCAGGCTAAGCCTTCGCCGTATCAACTGTGTTATTTGGTGCTGGATGTGGAACGGCAAAGACTTTATGAGCAGATTGATGCGCGAGTGGATGAGATGATGGAAAAGGGATTGGTGCAGGAGGTTATGCGGCTTCGGGAGGCTGGGTGCCATAAGGAAATGGTGTCGATGAAGGGGCTGGGCTATAAGGAGATTTTGGCGTATCTGGAGGGCGAGGTTTCCTTGGAGGAAGCGGTGTACATTTTGAAACGGGATACCCGGCACTTTGCCAAACGTCAGCTCACCTGGATGAGGCGGGAGCGAGATGCCATATTTTTAGCTAAAGAGCCTCAAAATACATTGGTGGATAGGGCTTGTCATTGGATTGATTCTATGGTATAATAAAGATATAGACGACTGCAAGAGGTTCGCAGAGAACTGATTGTTAAGTTAGTAGACGGACACTTAGCTCAGCTGGTTAGAGCGTTGCGTTGACATCGCAGAGGTCGTAGGTTCGAGTCCTATAGTGTCCATGAAAAAGCTGCTGGTTTTAGAACCAGCAGCTTTTATTATGGTCATAGTGCTTGTCTAAATAATTAAAAAAGGGTATTGACAAGAATAGGGCGGATGTAGTAGAATAGCATCCGTTCACATCAGTTCAGGAGTCAAGAAATAAATTTTGAAAGAAGTCAAAAAATATACTTGACATAAGAAGAGAGATGTGATAAATTAGATAAGCTGACTCGCGAGAGCAGCGGGGACATTGAAAATCGAACAGTGTAACATCTGAGAAGAGGAAGAGAACGGTAAGAAAAAGACCGGTCAATTCAAAAAGAACCAAGTAAGAACGGAAGA
>CANOUM010000112.1 GCA_947570515.1 uncultured Clostridia bacterium | reverse complement strand
CGTTCCTCCCACAGCACACAAACTGTTATGACAATTGGTCAGCGCATAAGGAAGAGGAAAACTCTTTAATCCGCTGGCTCTAGCCGTTTGAATAATCCCTACATACGTAATATCATGTGAAATCAGTGCATCAAACCGTAGATGCATCTGCCCTTTCTCCTGCTGCGTTTCATGTGCCCGCAGGATTTGATAGGCAAGGGTGCGTTCCCGTCCTTCTTTGGGCGAAAGCCCGCCTTCCGTCGATAAATCCTGTCCCTTTAACAGATAAATTCCTTCTTCATGATACTTCACGGCGTCACCTCCAGTAAATGATTTTTCTCCATATTCTCCGCAGAATTATGAACATGCTGCGTCATAAGGCGGCTGGCCTTTTCGCTGTCATGCTCAGCCATGGCCTCTAGGATCGCGCGATGTTCAGCCAGCATAATCATGGCGCGGCCAGGCTCCTTAATGGAGCGCTCGCGTACATCTTCTGCATAAGCATGCAGATCAGCCAAAATCCGCTGAAACATCCGGCTACCCGTTAATTCATAGATGAGCTGATGAAACCGATCATCCATGACCGTCACTCTGTCATAATCCTGCCGCTCAATATAAAATTCTGTCAAATCTACAATTTCAATCAGGCGGTCGAGCATCTCCGGACGAGAATTCATAGCCGCCTTCTGCGCGGCGCGTCCCTCGAGCAAAGAGCGGATTTCATAGATATCTTCAATATCACTGGGACAAATCCCCACCACAACCGCGCCTCTATTGGGGCGCAGCTCAATCAGTCCCTCCAGCTCCAGCTGATGCAGCGCCTCCCGCACCGGCGTTCGGCTGACGCTGAGCTGCTTGCTTAGCGCCAGTTCTGTCAGCGCCTGCCCGGGCTTCCAGCTGCCGCACAAAATTCCTTTTCGAATCTGATGATATACCTGCGCCGTCAAATTAGTGGCCTGCATTTTCTCTTCCATGCTGCTCCTCCATGATTTTCGCCAGCTGCTGCTGCAGCTCTCCGTCTGTAATCGCAGTTACGCGTCCTTCTTCATACTGCTGATCCACCCACGTCTTTAGTCCGATTACCAGCGGATCTTTCTTATCCAGAGCCTTTTCTCCTGATAAATGCAAATACTGATTCACCCATATGGCGATGCCCGATACTCCGGAAGTATTGCTGATCATGACTTTGGGCGGCCGGTTTAACAATGTCCCCGTGTCAAAAATATTATAAACCTCTTCATTTTTCAGCAATCCATCTGCATGCACACCGGCGCGTGTCACATTAAAATCAGCGCCCACAAATGGTGTCCTCGGAGGAATCGGATAGCCAATTTCACGCTCATAATATTCTGCAATTTCTGTGATCACTGTAGGATCCATCCCGTCAAGCGTTCCCTTTAGCTGTGCATATTCCATGACCATAGCCTCAATCGGACAATTTCCTGTACGCTCTCCAATCCCCAGCAGTGAACAGTTGACGCCGGAAGCTCCATACAGCCATGCTGTCGTAGAATTGGATACGGCACGATAAAAATCATTATGACCGTGAAATTCCAAAAGCTCTGACGGCATATGCGCATGATGGTGCAGACCATAAATAATTCCCGGTACACTGCGCGGCAGTGCAGCCCCCGGAATCCCTACTCCATATCCCATGGTATCACAAGCACGGATTTTGATCGGCATTCCCGTTTCCACCATCAGCTTGTGAAGCTCGATCACAAACGGAACCACAAAGCCGTAAAAATCAGCCCTGGTGATATCCTCAAAATGGCAGCGAGGACGAATCCCGGCTTCGATGCATTCCTTAACGATGCCCAGATAGTGATCGATCGCCTGTCTTCTGGTCATCTTCAGCTTATAGAAAATGTGATAATCCGAACAGCTTACCAAAATACCGGTTTCTTTTAAGCCAAACATCTTCACCAGCTCAAAGTCCTTTTTATTGGCCCGAATCCAGCTGGTGACCTCCGGAAATTCATAGCCGCGCTCCATACACTGATACACGGCATCACGATCTTTTTTGCTATATAAGAAAAACTCACTCTGTCTGATAATCCCCTTAGGCCCTCCCAAGCGGTGCATCATATCAAATAAAGCTACAATCTGCCGCGCGGTATACGGCTCTCTGGATTGCTGTCCATCACGAAACGTAGTATCTGTGATCCAGATCTCTTTGGGCATATCCATGGGCACGAGCCTGCGGTTAAACATAAGCTTTGGAACTTCCTGATAATTAAACAGCATTCTGTAGAGGTTAGGGCTTTCTACATCCTGCAGAGAATACTCAAAATTAGTCAATTCCAAGAGATTGGTATGCGGGTTAACTTTCAGTTCTCCTTCGTTATCGCCTGTATTAAAATGATCATATTCATGGTAATTCATGATGTGCATCAACCTCCTCTGTCAATTTGTATTATTGTATACAATTATGCAGTTCTTGTCAAGTGTACAATGTATACAAAAAGGCGCCCCTCTAATGAAGGACGTCTTACTATTATTTTTTTAAAACAATTGATAAGCATGGCTCACTGCTCAGCTCTTCACTGCGTACATCCGGCTGATGATCCCCAACATAAATCACAGCCCTCCCTCGGCATGGCCGTCTCTTTCCTTCTTCATCCACTACCTGCATCCAGTAATCCGGCAGCGGTATATGCATATGCCGCCTCTCCCCGGCCTGCAGGCATAGCGGCTGCACAGCAACCAGCTGATAATTGGCCGTACGCAGACCCTGCTCAGTAAACCGTGCATAGACCTGAACGATCATCTCTGTTTCCTGCTCGTGCGGATTGTATGCAATATACGAAATACCTCCCGCCTCTTCCTGAAGCTCTGATATTGTGAGTTTTCGATAGCTCAGGCCATATCCAAAGGGGTACAGCGGTTTTTCTTTAAAATAGCGATACGTTTTGCCCGTCATCGCATAATCTTCAAAATCCCAATTGACCTGCTCATTATAATAGAACGTCACCGGCAGTCTTCCTGTTGGATTGACGCGCCCCGTCAGCACTTCTGCCACCGCCTTTCCTCCCATCGCGCCCGGATACCAGGCCTGAAGCACGGCATTTACGCGTACCTCCTCTTCTCCCAGATCCAGCGCTCCGCCGCTTAAGAGGACCACAACCACCTGATCCGATACGTCGCACACCGCCTTCAGTAGTCTCCTCTGACTTTCCGGCAGATACAGACTATGCTTATCACCCGCTGCATATTCATTGCTTGCATCCCCAAGCTCCCCTTCTATCGAAGGATCCAGTCCCAGACAGACCACGCTCACCTGCGCATAGCGCGCAAATGCGACGGCCTCCGCCAGCTGATCATCCGGCTTCTGTGACATGGCTTCCAGTTTATTTTTGTACAGATGACAGCCTTCTGAGACCAGAAACTGGCTATCCGGCAGCGCCTCCTGCAGTCCTTGCAGTACTGTTGTCATGTTAGCGGCTGTGCCGTGATAATTACCTTCGAGCGCCGTGAGGGAGCGCGCATTGGGCCCGATGACGGCAATCGTCTCCGGATGTACCAGCGGCAAAATCCCATCATTTTTAAGAAGCACCATTGATTTTTCGGCTGCCTTCAGATTGAGCACCTCATAAGATGGCTGTTTTGTAAGCCAGCTTTGAACTGCGGTTTTGCCGTCTGCCTCTAATCCGTCCATATCGAGCATAAGACGGATTGTGAGCAAGCGTTCAACGGATTGATCAATGACTTCTTCTTTTAAATATCCCTTTTGAACGGCTTCCAGCAGATAGCCGTACATAGACCCGCAGTTAAGATCACAACCGTTTTGCACGGCCACTGCGGCGGCCTCTACCTTGGTCGCCGTATAATGATGGCGCTCACTGATGTCGGAAATTGCACCGCAATCGGACACGGTATATCCCTCGAATCCCCACTCTTTGCGCAGAAGATCCTGCTGCAGATAAGCATTGGCACAGCAGGGCACGCCATTGACCGCATTATAGGCGCCCATCACGCCGGCCACCTGCGCATCCCTGACTACGCGCTCAAAAGCTGGCAAATATGTGTCCATTAAATCCTGCTGCGTAACCTCTGCATCAAATCCGTGCCTCGTCTCCTCCGGGCCGCTGTGCACGGCAAAATGCTTAATGCAGGCAGCGGCTGTCAGGCCGTCGCCCTCTTCCCCCTCCTGCATGCCCTTGACAAAAGCTGTTCCCATTGCAGCAGTCAGGTATGGATCCTCTCCATAGGTTTCATGAGCTCTGCCCCATCTTGGATCTCTGACAATATTGATGTTGGGTGACCAATAGGTCAGCCCTTTATAGATACCACGCTCTCCTTCTGCGCGGTAAATCGCATTTTTTAAGCGTCCCTCTTCTGCAATCGCAGCGCCGATTGTCTCCAGAAGCTCCAGATCAAAGGTCGCAGCCAGGCCAATTGACTGCGGAAATACTGTTGCCAGTCCTGCCCTTGCTACACCATGCAGCGCTTCGTTCCACCAATTATATGCCGGCAGGCCTAAATGCGGAATTGCCGGCGCCTGATACAGCATCTGTCCAGCCTTTTCCTCCAGACTCATTTGCTTTACCAGCTCTCTGGCTCTTTTCTGTGCCTTTCTGCGCATGATTTCTGATTTCATCGGCTGCTCCTCTCTTTTTTAATCCGTATATGCTCTGTCAGATGATAAAGACCTGTAAAGATCACAGCATTCAAAATTCCGGTTCCCAATATAAACAAGGATAATTGACCGGACAAGGACGCGAGTCCCAAAAGCGGCTGCAAACAGAATATACCGAAAAGCAGTCCGCAAAGAACAACCCCCAGCAGAATTTTCCTTATCAGATTGAATGGAATGGAAATACGAATGAGAAGATATACGCCGCTGGTCGCCGTTAGAATCACTGCCAGCGTCGAGGTTTCCTCATAGCTCAGCTTAAAGACTGTTCTGGCCAAATACGTGACAATAATTCCAATTGTCATGGTGACCGCCCCCGCCATCGCCCTGGTCATAATGTTATAGAAAAAATTCCCTTTAATCCTCTCCTTATTTGGCTCCAATGCCAGAATAAATGAGGGAAGTCCTATCGTAAATACACCAATAAAAGACATCTGAATGGGCTGAAACGGATAGCGGAAATCCAGAAAAACAAATAAAATACCGATACAAATTGAAAATAAGGTTTTGACCAAAAACAAAGATGCACTGCGCTGAATATTGTTGATAGAACGGCGTCCCTCTGCCACAACTTTGGGCATGGAGCTAAAATCATTTGTCGTAAGTACCAGCTGCGCTATATTCCTTGCTGCATCGCTTCCGGCGGCCATGGCTACCGAGCAATCAGCCTCCTTAAGCGCCAGCACATCGTTCACTCCATCGCCTGTCATCGCTACGGTATGTCCCTGCTTTTGCAGTGCCTGAACCAGCTTCTTCTTCTGCAGCGGCGTCACCCGTCCAAAGACCTGATACTGCTCTGCAGCCTTTTCCAGCTGCGCATCACTCTCCAATGTACGCGCGTCCACTGCCTGATCTGCATCCGGAATTCCGGCTTCCTGTGCAATCTGCTGCACCGTCTCCGTGCTATCACCGGAAATGACCTTAAGCCTTACTCCTTGTTCACAAAAATACTCAATCGTCTTTGGCGCCTCGGGACGAATTTTGTCCTGAATCAGCACATAGCCCATTGGCTCCAGACCTTCCGGCAGTGTCTCCTCTTTGCCAAACCCTTGCCTGCTTTTTGCCATCATTAAAACCCGTCTGGTCCCCGCCTGCTGCGCAATCGCTGCCTTTAGCCTATGATAGCGCTCTCCCAGTATGAACTCTCCTGCTCCAACCACATAGGTAAGACCGGTATCATAGGACACGCCAGACCACTTCTTTTCTGAAGAAAAATGAACCACCTGCCGTGCTTTCCAAGGCACCGACTCTGTAAAATAAGCCTGCAGCGCCGCAATTGTAGCACTCTGATCTTTGGAGGAAGCCGTAAACGCTGCAAACG
>CANOUM010000111.1 GCA_947570515.1 uncultured Clostridia bacterium | reverse complement strand
GCTTCAAAAAGGAGAGAAGATTCTGATCATGTTGCCGGGACCGCCATCCGAACTGAATCCCATGTTTGACGAACAGGTGCTTCCCTATCTGCGCAGATTTAGTCAGGACGTTATGCATTCTCGTACACTGCATATTTGTGGAAGCGGAGAATCAGCGGTAGAGACTTTATTAAAAGAACAAATGAAAACGATGACAAATCCAACGCTGGCACCGTATGCAAAGGAAGGCATTGTCGATCTAAGAATTACGGCCAAAGCGGCTTCGCAAGAAGAAGCAAAAGCAATGATCTGGCCTGTGGAAGCAGAAATTTGCAAGCTGTTTGGTGAGCAAGTATTTGGATTTGATGCACAGACGCTGGAAGGAGTGCTTGTAGAGCTTTTAAAAGAAAAGCACTGGAAGCTGGCTACGGCAGAATCCTGTTCCGGAGGATGGGTTAGCGGTCAGATTGTTAATTATCCGGGAGCATCTGAAGTGCTGGAAGGAGGTTTTGTCACCTATTCAAATGAAGCCAAAATAAAGCTTTTGGGCGTAAAAGAGGAGACTTTGCGAAAGTTCGGAGCCGTCAGTGAAGAAACGGCATGCGAAATGGCAATCGGGGCAGCAAAAGCCCTGCAAACAGAAACAGCCATTTCGGTGACTGGCATTGCGGGGCCGGGAGGCGGCAGCGCTGAGAAACCGGTAGGAACAGTGTGGATTGCTGCTTATTGTCAGGGGATTGTAAAAGCAGAAAAATGCAGTTTTAGCCGGAACCGAGAGGCAAATCGACGGTTATCTGTTGTAAAGGCGCTGAATCTGCTGCGCTTGATTGTATTAAAAAATTAAAAAAGACTTGGTTTTTGTAGAAAAATATACGATAATATATATAAATAATATGGGAGGTAACAGAATGGAAGACGAAAGACAAAAAGCGCTCGAAGCGGCGATTGGGAAAATTCAAAAGGATTATGGACAGGGTTCTATTATGAAATTGGGAGAATCTCTTGGACAAATGAATGTGGAGGCCATCCCTACAGGTTCTCTTGGATTAGATATTGCGCTTGGGGTAGGCGGAATTCCAAAAGGAAGAATCGTAGAAATTTACGGTCCTGAATCGAGTGGTAAAACAACGGTTGCACTGCATATGGTAGCGCAAACGCAAAAGATTGGCGGGATTGCCGGGTATGTGGATGCTGAACATGCGATTGATCCGCAGTATGCAAAAAATCTGGGAGTAGATATTGATAATCTCTATATTTCTCAGCCGGATAATGGAGAGCAGGCCCTGGAAATTGTTGAGACGATGGTGCGTTCCGGCGCTATGGATATTGTGATTGTGGATTCAGTGGCGGCACTGGTTCCAAAAGCAGAAATTGACGGCGAAATGGGAGATTCTCATGTAGGTCTGCAGGCAAGATTGATGTCGCAGGCTCTTAGAAAACTGGCTGGTGCTATCAACAAATCAAAGTGTATTGTGGTCTTTATTAATCAGCTGCGTGAAAAAGTTGGCGTTATGTTTGGCAGTCCGGAGACAACGGCAGGAGGCAGAGCGCTTAAATTCTATGCTTCTGTTCGTTTAGATGTGCGTAGAATTGAAACATTAAAACAAAATGGAGAATTTATTGGAAATCGTACGAGGATCAAAGTTGTAAAAAATAAAGTCGCCCCGCCTTTTAAAGAAGCAGAATTTGATATTATGTACGGAAAAGGAATCTCCAGAGCGGGAGATGTGCTGGACTTAGCTGCGAATGAAGGAATTGTCGTAAAAAGCGGCGGTTGGTATAGCTATCAGGATTCTCGTTTAGGACAAGGACGAGAAAATGTAAAGAAGCATTTAGAGGAAACGCCGGATCTGCTGAACGAAATTGAAGGAAAGGTAAGAGAAAAATATGGCTTTGCACCGCTGGCAGGTATAGAGTCTGTTTCGGCAGTGGAAACGCAAGATAGTTTATTATAATAGAAGAAATGGCATAGAAAAAAGGCTTCTGCATAAGATGATGCAGAAGCCTTTTTATGTACGGTTTATTCGTTGATTGTAAAACCAGCCTGTTCTGCCATAGCTCTGATTGTTTTGCGGCTGATTTTTTTACCGTCGAAATCAATTAAATCTTCGGTTTCACCGGTAAAAATATCGGCGGGTTCATATCGGCGAAGAATGATCATATCTTCATCTGTAAAGATCTCTACCGCTTTGTTGATATCCATCCCCAATCGTGTACGCAGTTCAATAGGGATGACAATACGCCCTAATGAATCTATATTACGCACCATTCCAGTTGCTTTCATCTTTTGTTGCCTCCTATCGCTCATTCTGATTCCTTATGATACCTCTCTAAATAAAACCAATATAAGGAACTAATGTATATATTACCATAACTGGAAAAAATTATCAACAAGATTTTGGAAAAAATTTCAAATTTTTATTATAAATGGCAAAATTAGTCATAATATGGCAAGGAGGGTACATATGTTAGATCGAATTTGGGCCGCTATGATTTTAGTAAGTATTGTGGTAGCTGCCATTACAGGCAGAATGGGAGAGCTCGGGACGGCACTGATTGATTCTTCTGGAGAGGCCATTACACTTGGCATTTCAATTCTAGGGGTGATTTCTTTATGGACCGGGCTGACACGAATTGGGGAAGATGCCGGCCTTATGAAGAAGCTTTGTAAAAAGATGAGACCTTTTTTGCGCTGGCTTTTTCCGGCAATTCCAGAGGAGGATGAAGCTCTGGAACATATTTCAGCTAATATTGTGGCCAATTTGATTGGACTGGGATGGGCGGCCACTCCACCGGGATTAAAAGCAATGGAAAGCTTGCAAAAACGAAATCCACATCCTAAACGAGCGACAAAGGATATGTGCAGCTTTATGATTTTGAATATGTCATCCTTACAATTGATTCCAATCAATATGCTGGCATACAGAGTACGGTATGGTTCAGCAAATCCAACTGAGATTGTGGGACCGGCAATTCTGGCAACAGCAGTATCCACTTTAGTAGCGTTAATTTATATAAAAATTCGATATCGTTATGCAAAAGAGTAAGGGAATATAAAAATTTCTTTACATTTATGAACAAAACTGATACAATGGTATATCATATTATATGTGCAAAGCACAAGGAGGTTTTTAGTTTTATGGATGATGCAATACCCGATGGTAAACCGCGGTCTAGTAGTACGGCTAAAGGGCCGGACAGCAGTCATGATGATCTGAGTCGATTACAATTCGCCTCTGTGAAAGGAGGCGCGCGACAATGAGCATTACGCAGCAGATTATTTTTTTGATTGTATTAGTGATGTTTTCCGCATATTTTTCAGGAACCGAAGCGGCCTTCATGAGTGCTAACCGGATTCGTTTAAAAAATGCTGCGGGAAATGGTAACCGCAAGGCATCGTTGGTGATGCAATTGACAGATAAGTTTGATAAGGTTATTTCCACATTGTTGATTGGAAATAATATTGTTAATATCTTAGCCAGTTCAATTGCAACTGTGTTGTTTACAACTTATTTTCCAACCTATGGCGTGACGATTTCAACGATTGTTATGACGATTATTGTATTGATTTTTGGTGAGATCTGCCCGAAAAGTCTTGCTAAACAGCGTCCGGAATCGATTGCAACCGCCAGTGCGCCGGTCTTCCGCATTATTATGCTGATTTTGTCTCCTCTCAGCTGGCTTTTTAGTCCGGTTTCCAAATTAATGGCGATCTTATTTAAAGATAAGGAGCAGCAGGGAGCTACAGAAGAAGAGCTTATGACGATGCTGGATGAAGTGGAAGAAGGCGGAGGTCTGGAAGAGGGCGAAAGCGATCTGATTCGATCAGCGATTGAGTTTAATGATGTGGCTGTGGAGGAAGTACTGACCAGACGCGTCAATATGGTCGCAATAGAGGATGATACGCCGTTAGAAGAAGTAAAGCAAGTCTTTTTTGAACATGGATTCTCCAGACTGCCGGTTTATCATGAGACGATCGACAATATTGTTGGTATCTTACATGAGAAGGATTTTATGGCGCATATTACAAGCGGAGGTACAGAATATCTCAGTTTGCTTAAAGAGGCGTTTTATGTTCCTAAAAGTATTAAGATTTCAGCGTTACTAAAAAAATTACAGCAATGTAAAACGCATATGGCACTGGTGCTGGACGAAGGCGGCGGGGTAGAAGGCGTTGTAACGATGGAGGATATTTTAGAGGAGCTGGTTGGAGAGATCTGGGATGAACATGATGAAGTAGAAGTGATGTTCCAGAAGGAAAATGATGATCAGTGGATTATAAACGGCGCAGCCGATATGGATGATATGTTTGAAGCATTAGGAATCTCACACGATCCTGATGAATTTGAATCAACTTCGGTTGGCGGCTGGTTGATGGAAGAAATGGAAAAAATTCCTCAGGTAGGAGAACGTTTTGAATTTGAAGGTTTTGCATTTATCATTGTAAAAGCGGATAAGAGAAGCGTCATTGAGATTATGGCGAAACGTCTTCCTAAGAAAATAGAGGAAGAAGAATAAAGTAAAAAAGGGTGTTGAATCAAATTCAACACCCTTTTTGTTATAGCTGCTGCAGATCTTCATCTAAAGGCTGCCAAGCCTTTCCAAATTCAACATCCTGAAATAAAGCCGCCAGACCTGTAATTTGTTTTAGTCGTAATATCTCATCCTTGTCCATGCCAAGATGCCTGGAAATCCAAGAATCAGAACGACCAAGTTCGTGTAATTCAGCCACAATGTTGCTCATCAGATCAACATCATGAGAACCTCTGGCTCGATTGTGACGAATGGTACTTGCCATCCGGCAGTCTAAGGATTTATCAATAACGGAAACAGGCAATTTACCGCCCTCCCGTTCGTAGATATCCGGATACTCCAGCATGATACGATACCGGTGAAATCCATCAACAATGACATAAGTATCGTTTTCTTTTACATGATAACAGACGATGGGCATGGTGTATCCGTCTTCTTTAATACTGTCATACAGAAGTTTGAGCTCAGGAGGTGCAACAGAGTTAGGATTATATGTATTGGGAACAATTTTTTCAATAGGAACTGAGATAATATGGTATACAGGGCTTTGATAATTCATGATGATTCTCCAAGCTTACGATATTTAACTTTTAAAGTGTTAATTTTATTTTGCTGTTCTCTTGTTAGGCCGAAGCCCATAAAACGGCAAATATGGTCATTTTTTAAAATACAGTAGCACATGCGTTTCCAGCTGGGAATGTCTTTAGTGGATTTAATATCATCGGTATGATCGGGAATTTTATCTAAAAAGATGACACGAGAGTTTTTTCCGATTGTATAATTCGAAATGCCATTTCGTTGAATCCGATATCCGTGTGCTTCCAGCTCTTGAATGGTTTCTTCTTCTAAACCGCCTCCGGTTGTATGCCAGAAACGAATGGAGGTATTAAACTTTTGGATATAATTCTTTCTGAGACGGGAAGGCAGGGTGCTGAGTAAAAACTGTGTATAAGATTTCCAAGTATATCCTTCGGGAAGTGTGATATTTTTATAGCCCATTGCTTTAGTTTTGCTGTAGATGGCAGCAAAATTGGCGCCTTGTACCCGGCCAACCAATTTAGTCCAAATTTGAGGATCAATAACGCGGTATAAATTTAAGCTGTCTTTTGCATAATCATTAAAAGGAGAAGCTACCCGCATTTGATTGATTTTTAGTCCAGCCATATAATATAGATCATACAGGCGGTTGTAGTCATATTGAAAAAGACTGATGGCATGCCAGACATCTGATGAGCGCCAGTCATATAGAGGCGATGCACACCATACATCTTTAAATTGTTTAGAAATCCAGGCTGTTCCCTGATAGCCATATTTTTTATTGATAATACCACTGTAACGCTGCAGTGATTCGTCAGCACGTATTCCAAGAAGGCAGACAGTTTTTTTATTATCGTGGGAGAGGCGGTACCAACGGCCAAATTGCTTTGCAAGATCTTCCTGATGCATACGGTAGTGATAGGTCGTCATGGGGTTATTCTGA
>CANOUM010000110.1 GCA_947570515.1 uncultured Clostridia bacterium | reverse complement strand
TAATTTGGCAAATCAAGTACTTGTGCTGCGCTCCAAGTTTGCCAAAGGCAAACTTACGATATCACCATGGTATAAGAAATCCCTTTGGGATTTCTTATCAAGTTCGCTTCCAGCGAACTTATGCATCAGAAAGGAGACGGGAAAATGAATTATACGCAGCTGTTTCATAGTCTGCATCCAGGTTTTTTTCAGGAGGAAGGCATTCGTACACTGCCTAAAGAGTGGATCTTTACAGAATTGGTTATGGATCTGAAAGCAAAACTGCCGAATATGACTTCATTTGACGCTTCGAACGGAATCGTCTTTGATGAGTACCATGGAGATCTTGCAGCTCTTCATGATGCAGTGTGCCGGGTTGATGGAGATTGGGTGCAGTATTTCAATGAGGGAGACCGCGTTTACTGTGCCTTTGAAGAAAAAAAGATCGTTGCTTTTTGCGGCCTAACAGATATGGGACGGGTTCAGGGGCTTCATATTGGAGGCCCGGGCTGCGTTGGAACCTTGCCTGAATTTCGCAGGCAGGGGATTGGCCTGGAAATGGTGCGGTTAGCGACAGACATCTTTCGACAAGAAGGCTTTGATCTCTCATGGATTCATTATACACATTTGGCGCCCTGGTATCAAAAGCTTGGATATCAGCCGGTTCTTCAATGGAACAGCGATGGATTGCTGACGGAGTGAAATACCAATAAATCACTTGCAAGTCGTTTAAAAAAGCATTACAATACAAAACGATAGAGAATTAAAAGAAAGGAAGCAGGGTATATGACTAAAATAGATATTTTTTCCGGGTTTTTAGGAGCCGGAAAAACAACATTGATTAAAAAACTGATCGCAGAAGCCTATCAGGGAGAGAAGCTGGTGCTGATCGAAAATGAATTTGGCGACATTGCGATTGACGGCGGTTTTTTGCAGGATGCCGGCGTAGAGATCACGGAGATGAATTCCGGCTGTATTTGCTGCAGTTTAGTCGGAGATTTTGCCGAAGCACTTAAAAAAGTGATTATGCAGTATCATCCTGACAGGATTCTCATTGAGCCTTCCGGTGTGGGTAAACTGAGCGATGTGATTCGGGCAGTCCAAAATCTGCATATGGATGATATCGTTTTGAATAGCTTTACAACGGTAGCAGATGCAAATAAATGTAAGATGTATATGAAAAATTTTGGGGAATTTTATAATGATCAGGTGGAGCATGCGAATGCGATTATTTTAAGCCGTACGAGCGGACTTGCGCAAGATAAGCTGGATACCTGTATCAAGCTGCTGAGAGAGCATAATGAGAAGGCTGAGATCATTATTGCTCCCTGGGAGGAGCTGAGCGGACAGCAGATTTTAGAGGCCATGGAGCATACCAATACGCTGGAAAAGGAGCTGCAGGAATTGGCTGAAGAGCATCATCATGAACATGAATGTTGTTGTCACGATCATCACCATGAGCATGATCACAGCTGTCACGATCATCATGATCACGAATGCTGCTGCCATGACCATCATCATGACCACGATCATGGCCATGATCACACTCATCATGATCATCATCATGCAGATGAAATTTTCGGCAGCTGGGGCATGGAAACGGCGCATAAATTTACGAAAGAAGAAATCGAGGCAGCTTTGGCTGTTCTTTCCAATGAGAAGACGTACGGAACGGTGCTGCGGGCCAAAGGTATCGTAGCCGCTGCAGACGGAAGCTGGATTCATTTTGATTATGTGCCGGAAGAGACGAATGTGCGCACAGGTTCGGCTGCTGTCATGGGACGTTTGTGCGTCATTGGCTCAAAGCTAAACGAAAAAGCGATTCAGAAATTATTTGGATAAAAGCGTATAGGAGGAGTATATGCAGGAGATACCGGTATATCTTTTTACTGGTTTTTTAGAAGCCGGCAAAACCAGATTTATTCGCGGAACATTAGAAGATCCCCGTTTTAACGAGGGGGAGCGTACGCTTTTGCTCCTTTGTGAAGAAGGGGAAGAGGAGCTGGATCCGGAGCTTCCTTATATGGAAAACATTTTCATCGAGACCATGGAAAATGAGTCTGATTTAACGCCCAAAGTGCTTCAATATCTGGTGAACAAGCACACAGCTACGCGTGTTATTATAGAATACAATGGCATGTGGCAGCTTGGATCGCTGTTTATGAATATGCCAAAGAACTGGGCTGTTTATCAGGAATTTATGTTTGCAGATGCCGGTACGCTGCTAAGCTACAATGCCAATATGCGCGGTCTTGTTGTAGACAAGCTTTCCAGCTGTGACGTCGTAATTTTTAACCGATTTACGGACGAGCTGGACAAGATGGATTTTCATAAGCTGGTTCGCGGCGTAAGCCGGCGTGCCAATATTGCGTATGAATTTGAAAACGGCGATGTTGAGTATGATGATATCGAGGATCCGTTGCCGTTTGATATGGAGGCGCCGGTAATTGAGATTGCTGATGATGACTATGCGCTATGGTATCGTGATCTATCGGAGGAGCCTAAAAAGTATCAGGGCAAAACGGTGAAGCTAAAGGGGCAGGCGATGACCAATGCGCGCATAGCGCCAGGAAATTTCGCGTTTGGCCGCAGGGTGATGACCTGCTGCGAGGCTGATATTCAGTTCGCGAGCCTGCTGGCGCAGAGCAGCAAGGAGCAGGCGCCGAAAAACGGCGGCTGGTATCAGCTTACCTGCAGAATTGAGATTAAATTTCATAAGTTATATGGACGTAAGGGACCGGTGCTGGCTGTATTGGAAATGAAAGAGGCAGAGGCGCCGCAGCAGGAAGTGGCTACGTTTTTCTAAACGGGTCGTTTTGTCTTCGGATATTGCATTTTGTATATTCATGATAAAAAAAGTAAGAATTAGGAAGTAAAATTCAAATAGATGCGGTATTGACGAGGCTGAGGGCTTAAATTTATAATAGATCGTACCGGGATTGTTTGCCCGGGTTACATAGTAGGAGGAAAATGCGGTGATTTGTAATGAAATTCCTAAAGTGCTCTATTGCCATATTGGCGGGTCGGGCACATGGGGCTGTGAATTTCCGGAGGATGTTCAGTTTGAAGGATTGACAGTCCTGAAGACCGGAATGGAATTTGAAACCCCCTATGGTACAACGGTTCCGATGAAGCTGTATGAGCTGGACGCATCGGTGACGGCTGACCATAAGACAAGACAGGTGTTATATTGCCCGTTCCATGGATGGGCTCATTTATCTGCCTTTGATGAAACGCCCAGCGAAAGATTGTTTTGGGTGCTGCAGCAGGCAGGCGTGCGCTACATTTTAGCAGATGGCAGCGGCGGCGGCATTAACACTTTGCTGGAGCCGGGCGATTTGATTGCGCCTACAGATTTTATTGATCTTACAAAGCGGATCTCGTATCTTGAAAAGTTTAATCCGCTCATTACCAGAATGCGCGACATTATCTGTCCTGATCTGCACAATATTCTGGTGGAAGAGGCGCAGAAAGATTTTCGCCGTGTATTTCGTACCGGGGTATATGCTGTCTCAGAGGGGCCGCGGTTTGAATCGGCGGCAGAGGTTCGGATGCTTTCCGACATGCACTGTGATATTTGCGGACAGACCATGATGCCGGAAGCAGCATTGGCCAGAGCCATTGGCGCGCATTACGCATCCATTTATCTGATCAGCAATTTTGCTGAGGGAATCAATCCGGATTGGGAAAAGACAATTCATGCGATTTATGAGGAGACGGCGCCTAAGATCGGCAGGATTATGATTCGTGCGATTGCAGCCATCGATCCTGCGCAGATTGCATGCCACTGTGATGAAAATCTGGTAGGCACCAATATCGGCGAGCATAACCGTTCCAATTAAATATACATATATCAAAAGGAGAAACCAATGAAGAATTTTAAGAAATTTGTAGCATTGCTTCTGGTAGGCATCATGACTTTATCTTTGGCAGCATGCGGAAACGGCGGCGATGACAGCCAAACCAGCGGGTCTGGAGAGACTTCCGGAAATGCTGAAAAAACGGATTTTAAAGTAGCACTGGTCATTGGCGTTGGCGGACTGGGAGACGGTTCCTTTAATGACAGCATGAAGGCTGGTGTTGATGCTGCAGTTGAGAAATATAATCTGCCTGAGTATCAGCTGATTGAGCCTACTGAGGTAGCAGAGTTTGAAGGTCATTATACAGATCTGTCTGCTTCCGGTGAATATGATTTGATCATTTCCGGCGGCTATGATGCCGCAGAGGCTCTGAGCAAAGTAGCGGCTGAGTTCCCCGAACAGAAGTATCTGTTTGTTGACGGTGTGGTAGAGGGGCTTGATAATGTAACGAGCGTAACGTACCGCGACAATGAGAAAACGTATCTGCTGGGTATTTTGGCTGCGATGAGCACTGAAAGCAATAAGCTGGGTGTTGTACTGGGTATTGATACGCCTTCTTTGATTGTATTTGCAGCAGGTTTTATGGCCGGTGCATATTCTGTAAATCCGGATGTAGAGGTTGAGGTAAAATATGTAGGCTCCTTTGCAGACACCACCACAGCGAAAGAGCTGGCTATGACCCTGAATGATGAAGGGGCTGATATTGTGTATGCTGCAGCCGGCGGTTCCGGACTGGGCGTATTTAATGCGGCTAAGGACAAAGGCTTTTTAGCGATTGGTGCTGATACCAATCAATGTCTGATTGATCCCGAAGTGATCATGGTTTCTGGTATTCGTTTGGTGGATGTAACGATTTGTAATGGCATTGGTGCTGCCATTGAAGGCAAGCTGGAAGGCGGCGTGAGAACAGAAGGCCTGGCTGAGGGCGCACTGGATTATACCAATGAAGGTTCTAAGGTTGAGCTTTCTCAGGAAGCAATTGATGCGGCTGAGGCAGCAAGACAGGATATTATTGCAGGCAAGGTAACAGTTCCGGATACATACGAGGCTGTACAGAAATAATCTATATGCAATCATAGAAAGGTGCAGGGGCACTTCTAGCCTCTTGCACCTTTCTTACGTTATAGAAATGATGGAGGATCACCATGTACGCAGTAGAAATGCTTGATATTACGAAGCGGTTTCACGGGACGCCGGCTAACGATCAGGTAAATTTTCGGGT
Source organism: uncultured Clostridia bacterium (assembly GCA_947570515.1). Classification (GTDB taxonomy): domain Bacteria; phylum Bacillota; class Clostridia; order Lachnospirales; family Bianqueaceae; genus CALWPV01. The sequence continues at coordinate 931 of CANOUM010000110.1, read as the reverse complement.
CAAACAAGGAGAGGTGCATTCCCTTCTTGGAGAAAATGGGGCCGGAAAAACGACGTTGATGAACATTTTATTTGGGTTATATAAGGCTGACAGCGGAACAATCCGGATTTTTGAAAAGGATGTAAAGATCGATTCGCCGCTGGAAGCGATAAGCCAGGGGATTGCTATGGTTCACCAGCATTTTATGTTGGTAGATTCTCTTACCGTAGCAGAAAATATTGTGCTGGGGCATGAACCCAAAAAAGGAATTGTATTTGACAGAGAGAAGGCCTTTGAAGAGGTCAGTGCGATTGCAGACAAATATCATTTTCAGATCGATGCCCGGGAAAAGGTGGGCAATCTCTCTGTTGGCATTAAGCAGAGAGTGGAGATCCTGAAAGCGCTGTATCATCAGTCATCGGTGCTGATTTTGGATGAGCCGACTGCGGTACTGACACCGCAGGAGGTGGACGACTTGTTCCGGGTGCTGCGAGAGCTAAAAGAGGACGGCAAAACCATTATTATCATTACGCATAAGCTGAAAGAAACGATGTCCATTGCCGATACGATTACTGTGCTGCGTAAAGGGAAAACCATTACGACGCTTCCGATTGAAGAAGTAAATGAAGAGAAGCTGGCGGAGCTTATGGTGGGGCGTTTGGTTGCCTTTAAGATTGATAAAAAGCCTCTGAAGGCCGAGCGCCCAGAGAAAATGAGACTGTCGCAGATTTCACTTAAAAAGAGCGGTAAAAAACCGCTTCATGATATCGACTTGACGATTCGAGGCGGTGAAATTTTGGGAATTGCCGGCGTAGAGGGTAATGGTCAGACGGAGCTGATTGAAGTGCTTACCGGGATCTCACATCATTATAAAGGGACTGTTACCGTAAACGGAGAGGATGTAAGTCGTTCTCGCGTGAAGAAAATGCTGCATTACATAGGTCATATCCCG
>CANOUM010000109.1 GCA_947570515.1 uncultured Clostridia bacterium | reverse complement strand
GCGCGCAGATGAAGCTGAAGGCAGGAGAAGAAGAGCTGGACGTATTGATCTGTGATTATATATCGTCGATGTCGGATAATTATGCTATGAGGGTGTATCAAGAGATGTTTATGCCAAAGAGGTGGGATGTGCTGTAAGGCATCCCACTTTTTTGTGCAAAAGTTCGCTTGGAGCGAACTTGGCAAGAAATCCCTGCGGGATTCTTGCGGTCGTTCTGTACTTTATTATACCAAAAAACAAATTTGTAAAAGTTTTTACAAAAAATCAAGAAGAGAAAAAAGGAAATCTGGTTTCTTTGTCGAATTATATAAAAGACTTAAAAAAAGGAGGGGGCAGCGTGTACTATCCGGATGATCTGATTCGGGAGATTCGAGAAAGCAATGATATTGTCAGCGTCATGGGGAAAAAACGCCGTCCTTTTCTGTCAATGAAAGGGAACAGTTTTTTCATTGCTTTGGGTGTGGCGCCGGAGGCAATGTCTTTACCTTTCTCATGCAGATGGAGAATATGACTTTTGTAGAAGCGGTGCAGCATTTGGCAGAGAGAGCGCACATTGCACTGCCGGAGGCAGAACTGTCCCCTAAGGAAAAGCAAAGATATTTAAGGCGGGAGCGGATGATGGAGGCAGCGAAGGAAGCTGCCAGATTCTATTATTATCAGCTCACGCGGACGCCGCCGGGCGAGACCGCGCTTCGTTATTTAGAGCAGCGACAAGTAACAGAAGAATTTAGACGCCGATTTGGCCTTGGATATGCGCCGGTGAGCCGAGAAGGTCTTGCTTCTTATCTGAAGAAAAAAGGCTATACAGAGGATGAACTGCTCGGAGCCGGTTTGCTGTCAGGAAAAGAAGGCCGCGTATATGATCGCTTTTTTAACCGGCTGATGTTTCCTATTTTTGATGCAGCAGGCCGTACGATTGCCTTTGGCGGCCGTGTGATGGGACAGGGAGAGCCCAAATATTTGAATTCTCCGGAAAGTGAAATTTTTAATAAACGAAGAAATCTATACGGGATGTCTTTGGCAAAGAAGAGCCGTCGTAATTTTATTATGATGGTAGAGGGCTATATGGATGTGCTGTCGCTGCATCAGGCAGGATTTGATAATGCTGTTGCAAGTTTGGGAACAGCCCTGACCAAGGAGCAAAGCTTGTTAATCAAACGCTACTGCGATCAGGTAGTGCTGTGTTATGACAGCGATGGAGCCGGTACAAATGCAGCGCGCAGAGCGATTCCCATTTTGGAAGATGCGGGTCTTAAAGTAAAGGTCATTCGCGTTCCCGGGTCAAAGGATCCGGATGAGTTTATTAAAGCAAATGGAGCGCAGGCCTTTGAAAAGGTGATCCAAGAAGCGATGGATCCGGTGGATTTTGACCTGAGGGTGCTCCTGAAGGAGCATGATCATAGTACAGTAGAAGGAAAGGTACAGACGCTTCATGATATGGCCAGGCGGTTGGCGCAGATTCAAAGCGATATGGAGCGTGAGCTTCATATTCGGGATGTCGCCGGTAAAATGCAGGTTTCGGAAGGAAGCCTGAAAGCAGAGGTGGAGGAGCTGCGCCGCAGCGATGGATTATTGGAGCATCGAAGCAGAGCAGGCCGGCGGCAACGAGAGGGAGGCAGTGAATCTTTAAAAGAAGGAAGTGCCAAACGACAGCTATTGGCAGCGCTGATTCAGAAGCCGGACCTATATCCGTCTCTGATGTCCTATGTAGAGTCAGCGGATTTTCAGCCGATTCAAACAGAGGAAAAAGAATCATCGGGGGAGGATGAATTTTATTACATAGTGGCAGACTATGTCTTTGATCAGTTAAAGCAGAAAAAAACGCCTCAGCTAGCGGATGTCATCAGTTGTTTTGATAGCGTTGCACAGCAGGAAAAGGTTTCGGCGCTGGCTTCGTTTGAGCTGCCGGAAGACAGAGTAGCGCTTGAAAAATTTTTGACGGAGACGGTTCGTTCATTTAAGCTTGAGCAGATGGAAGCGGCGATTCGAAAAGGAGATGATCTGGTCGCGCTGCAAGCGGCGATCAATCAGAAAAAGGCTCTGCAAAATTTAAAAATTACAATACCCATGACTCATTGATAAACTAAGAATGAGAAGAAAGGATGTTACCATGCAGCCGAGTGATACACAGGTTAAATTTCGCGAAAAATTAAAGATGCTCGTAGAGACCGCAAAGAAAAAGAAAAATGTTCTGGAGCAAAATGAGATTGTTGAAGCGTTTCAGGATATGAATTTAACGCCGGAAGGCATTGAAAAGGTCTATGATTTTCTGGAAGGGCACAGCATTGATGTGATCGGATTCATCGAAGAGACACCGGAGGAAGAGGAAATTGATTTAACCCTTCCGGAGGGGATTCGTATTGATGATCCGGTCAGAATGTATTTAAAAGAAATTGGAAAGGTTCCGCTTTTGTCAGCCGATGAAGAAATTGAGCTCGCAAAGAGAATGGAAAATGGGGATGAGGAAGCCAAAAAGCGCCTGGCAGAGGCCAATTTACGTCTGGTAGTGAGTATTGCCAAACGCTATGTCGGACGTGGCATGCTGTTTTTGGATCTGATTCAGGAAGGCAATTTGGGACTCATCAAGGCTGTAGAGAAATTTGATTACCGTAAAGGATATAAGTTCAGCACTTATGCAACATGGTGGATTCGTCAGGCCATCACGCGTGCCATTGCAGATCAGGCACGTACGATTCGTATACCGGTACACATGGTGGAGACGATCAATAAGCTCATTCGTGTTTCTCGTTCGCTGCTGCAGGAGCTGGGACGGGATCCTTCTCCAGAGGAAATTGCCGAGGAACTGGAGATGCCGGTAGCTAAGGTGCGTGAGATCCTGAAAATTGCGCAGGAACCGGTTTCTTTAGAGACACCGATCGGTGAAGAAGAAGATAGCCATTTGGGAGATTTTATTCCGGATACCGAGATGATGATTCCAGCAGATGCAGCCGCCTTTACTCTTTTGAAGGAACAGCTGCTGGAGGTACTGGGTACGCTTACTGAACGGGAACAAAAAGTGCTGCGTCTGCGGTTTGGATTAGATGATGGAAGAGCCCGCACATTGGAAGAGGTGGGGTCGAGGTTTGGCGTGACCCGAGAGCGGATTCGTCAAATTGAGGCAAAAGCATTGAGAAAGCTCCGTCACCCAAGTCGAAGCAAAAAATTAAAGGATTTTTTGGAGTAAATGAGTTTATCTGTTCGATTAGAAGAAATAGCCGCATGCATACGCAGCAGTAGAGTCATAGCAGACATCGGAACCGATCATGCCTATCTGCCGATTGAGCTGATTCAAAGAGGAATCTGTGAGCAGGCCCTAGCCTGTGATGTGCGCAGCGGTCCGTTGCAGCGTGCACAGGAACATATACAGGCGGCAGGTTTACAGGAAAAGATTGAAACGCGTCTCTCTAATGGGTTTGAAAAAATTATGCAAGGAGAGGCAGATACGGCTGTGATAGCCGGTATGGGCGGGCTGTTGATCTGTGAAATTTTGCAGGCAGAAAATGCACGGCCTAAGAATATATTAAAAGAGATGAAACAACTCATTTTGCAGCCCCAGTCGGAATGGGATGCCGTTAGACGTACATTACATAGCCTTTCCTTTCAGATTGAAACGGAGCGGCTTGTGCTGGACCGGGATAAATATTACTGGATTTTCGTATGCAGTCAGGGATATCAGCATTTTGAAAAGCGGTGGCAGTATCGGTATGGGCAGTCGCTTGCACAGGCGCAGACGCCCATTTTTAAGGATTACCTGCAGCAGGAAGAAGAAAAAGCGAAGCGGCTTCTAGAAAAGCTTCTTCAAAATGCAGAGACTGGCAGCGACACTGCTAAGAAGCGTCAGGAGGAGCTGAGAGCATGCATACAGGACATACAAGAGGCGAGAGAATATGAAAAGCAGATTAAGGGATCTTGTTGAATTTATGGAACAATGGGCGCCGTTATCCTATGCGGAAAGCTATGATAACCCGGGGCTTTTGCTAGGGCATATGGATAAAAGCGTGGAGACGGTTATGGTGGCAGTGGATGCCAGTGAAAATGTGATACAGCAGGCCGTGCAGCAGCAGGCGGATTGTCTGATCACGCATCATCCGCTGATTTTTCATCCGCTCAAAAAATTGACGGATGAAGAGAGGACCGGAAAACGGCTTCTGGCATTAGCCGAGCATGGGATTGCCCTGTACAGCGCGCATACAAATCTGGATACAGCTCCGGGCGGCAATAACGATTATGCAGCAGGACTGCTGGGACTTGAACAGGTCAAAGCAGTTGCCAGACCCGGTGAACAGGCCTGCCTCAGAATAGGACAGCTGCCGGAAGCGCTTTTACTGGAGGAGCTGGGAACATTGGTTAAGAAGCAATTTTCTCTTTCTTATCTGCGTCTGATTGGCGAGGCGCAGCAGGAAGTGCGCCGTGTGGCGATTTGTACCGGCAGCGGAATGGATTTTATGTCTCTGGCTTTACAGGAAGGGGCGGATGTTTTGATTACAGGCGATATCGGTTATCATGATGCAGAGCAGGCAAAGGCCGACGGACTCGCTTTAATTGATGCATCGCATTTTGGTACGGATCGTTTATCCGTTACCTGGACGGCTGAAACACTGCGTAAATGGGCGCAGGAAACAGGATATGCCCTTCGCGTCTGCACGGCGGAGGAACCTGTAATGGATTGGATTAGATAAAGTAAGGAGGGCTTATGATACAGGTACAGATGGCAGGGGAACTGGCGCGCCTCTATCCTTCCGGCACTAGCTGGCAGCAGATCGCGCAGGAGCAAGGAAAAGCGCAGGCTCCTATCATGGGCGTAGAAAGCGGTCATCAGCTCTATGAGCTTAGCGAATCCGTAAAACGTGACTGCGAGGGAAAATGGATTACATTAAGCGATATAGAAGGATACAGGATCTATGTACGTACACTGCTGTATGTTTTCATTACCAGTGCGCAGCAGGTTTTAGGACGTGATAAGAGAGTGGTTGTGCTGCATTCTTTGGGCGGTAATCTTTATATCGAAGTGAGGCAGGGGCAGGAGCCATATTTGCTCAGCGAGCGTCAAATCGGAGCTATTTTAGCAAAAATGAGACAGCTTGTCAGACAAAATGAGCCCATTCGCAAGCAAACCTATACAATGGATGATGCGATGAGTTTATTTGATGAGAAAAACCGGCAGGACAAAAAGCGGCTGTTTCATTATCGATCCAGCTCTAATATCAATCTATACAGCCTAAGTTCAGAAAAAGATTATTTTTACGGAGGAATGCTGCCGTCTGCAGGAGCACTGAAGTGGTTTAATTTACTTCCCTACGAGGAAGGCGTAATGCTGATCACGCCGCAGCGAACGGCGCCCCACAAGCTTCGCAGCTTTACGCCGCAGCCCAAGCTTTTCGGCGTCTTTCAACAATCTAAACGCTGGAGCCGCATCCTGCAGGTAGAGAATGTAGGGGCTTTGAATGAATGCATTGCCGCAGGGGAGATTGAAAACTTAGTCCAAATCTCGGAAGCACTGCATGCAAAGCAGATTGCGGAAATTGCTTCCCGCATAGCGGGCAAACAGACGGTTAAACTTGTTTTAGTGGCAGGCCCTTCATCGTCAGGTAAAACTACGTTTGCACAGAAGCTGGGGATTCAGCTGAGAGCCGAAGGATTGCGGCCGCATCTGATCTCGATGGATAATTATTTTATTAACCGGGATGAGGTGCCCTTTGGAGAGGATGGATTACAGGATTTTGAGGCGCTGGAGGCTGTCGATACGGCCCTTTTTAATGCGCACATGCAGCAGCTGCTGGAGGGCAGGCCGGTCGAACTGCCGGTATATAATTTTAAAACCGGTAAGCGGGAATTTCGAGGCGATATTTTAAAGCTGGGGGCTGCCGATGTATTGATTGTAGAGGGAATCCATTGTCTAAATGAGGAAGTGAGCAAGGAGATCCCCAAAGCGCAGAAATTTAAGATTTATATCAGCGCGATTACTATGCTGAATGTTGATGATCATAATAGAATTCCGA
>CANOUM010000108.1 GCA_947570515.1 uncultured Clostridia bacterium | reverse complement strand
AACATGAGAACCGTACACAGGTTCCTCATACTGAACTGGCCATTATGATTTCCTTTTCTCCCGACATTATGCTGCCCGTCGGTAAATGCGTCCTTGATTTCTCTTTAGACCACCTTACGGTGGAAAACCGGACGCTTGCCCCCGCTCTGTCTCTGCGCGTCATGGGACAGGAAAAAATCTGCATTGTCGGCCGCAATGGCTGCGGCAAATCTACGCTCATGAAGCAGATTGCAGCCTCCTTACTGCCACGCACTGACCTAAAGGTTTGCTATATGCCGCAGAATTATGAAGAACAGCTGGATCTCTCTCTTTCCCCCTTAGAATGGCTGGCTGTTACCGGAGATAAAGAAGAGCTCACGCAGATCCGCACTCATCTGGGAAGCATGCGATACACCCCCGATGAAATGTTTCATCCTATACGTGAGCTCTCCGGTGGACAAAAAGCTAAAATTCTGCTGCTTAAAATGATTGTATCAAAAGCGAATGTACTGTTGCTTGATGAACCAACCCGCAACTTCTCTCCGCTCTCCAACCCCGTCATCCGCGAAGTGCTTAAAGCCTTTCAGGGCTGTATTATCAGTATCTCCCATGACCGGAAATATATCGACGAGGTTGCTGATACGATCTACGAACTCAGCGAGCGGGGTTTAATCAAAAAGCCTTAAAGCACCCCAGCGAGAACCAGGGCAAATAAAATACAGGTAATCAGCACCAACACGGAAATAATCATCACAGAGGCGCTTACTTTACCGGAAACCTTTTCCTCTGTATGCTCGCTGACAGGAGCAAGGCCTGCCTTGCGCAGTGTTTTCACCACCGGCTTATATAAAAGCAGCGTCAACCCCGCATTCAGTCCTCCTTTAAGCAAATTAAACGGCAGAAAAGCAGTTGGCAGCATAGCAGCTACAGCTTCCCGCGGATACCCCATATAAATCGGCGTAAGCAAATAGTTCCAAAGCAGCATTACAATCACCATGCAGCATACGCCCACTAAAAGTCCTGTCACAGCACCTTTCAGTGTATGATTTTTCTTATAAATCAGTGCCGCCACAAAGGCAAAGCTGCAGGTAGAAACCAGATTCATAATGGCACCGATGATCCCTGTATCACTAACTGTAAACATTTCAATGACAGACACTACAGCTGATACGGAAAATGCCGCAAGCGGTCCAAAAATAAAACCGCCGATGGTAATGATCACATCCTTGGGATCATACTTCAAAAAGAGTACGATCGGAATGCGCCCTACGACCATAAGTAAATAGGCGAGCGCCGCCAACATGGCTAACGTTGTTAGCTTTTTCGTTCTGGAAATCTTCATTGATTTTCCCTCCTGGTTTTAAAATGAAATAACACCTGGAAAACGCATATCTTCCAGGTGCAAAACCAGGCATACATAACCCAGCCACGCCTTCTACCATCCAGACTGTACTGTCGGTTTCGGAATTGCACCGAATCAACCGCCTAAGCGGGTCGCAGACTTTTACTGCCGGTAGGGAATTTCACCCTGCCCCGAAGACATCTTTTCCTAATTGTATTATTTATTTATATTGTATCACAAATCTTTCAAAATGCAACTCCACTTCTCAGCTAATCGTTCTAATGAATATGCTGCATTTGCCGGGCTGGTCGAGGGTAAACATTTTACGCCTCTGCCCGTCTGCAGGCTCGCATATTTTTCATATAACTGAGCAGCCTTATTGCCATTCACAAAAATTTGCTGGATCTGACTATTCTTTAAAATATCACAAAAATCATTTACCACTGCATCCCGAATTGAACTATCCGATGAACCCACTATTTCACAGCTTTCAATCACATCCCAAAGCGCAATCCTATGCTGTAGTAAAAACTGTTTCTTTTCTTCTATGCTTTGCGGCAGCTTCTCTTCTAACAGCAAAGCCAAAAGCCTCCAAAAACGGTTTTGCGGATGTCCGTAATAAAACCCCTGTTCTCTTGACTTCACAGAAGGAAAACTCCCCAAAATCAAAATTCTGCTCTCTTCATTCCAAACCGGCCCAAACTCATGCCTCTGTCTCATGTCTTCAAACTCCCTCACAAAGACAGTCTCTAAATAAAGTATCAATCTGCGAATACTTTCTTTTTAAGGAAATAGGCCCTCCTGCATGCAAAAAGCAATGACTGCTTTCTCCTGTACATCGAATTTCACCTGTATTGGCATCCTTCACTTCATAGCTCATTTTGAGCCGTACCCCATCATAATATAATACCTTACCTATGATTATGACAGTGTCTCCAAACCGTGTCATGGTTTTATATTCACAAGATACAGACAATACGGGAATCATAATGCCCAGTGCCTCTAGCTTAGCATATCCAATCCCCAGCTGCTCCAAAATATCGCAGCGAGCCTCCTCAAACCATCGAATATAGTTAGAATGATGTACAATACTCATTTGATCCGTTTCATAATATTGTACCTTATGTTGATACGGCTTCATCATCTTAATTCCTCCTGTCAGTTCAAGCTCTCCCTGCCATAAAATCAAGCACGGGATCTAAATAAGCAGCATCCATAAAATCAAAAACTTCTTCGGATTCCAGCAGCTCCTTCTGCCAATCTGGTACCTCATCGGATTTTTTAGATAACATCAATCGCATCATTTTTATGAGCATTTGATCCATTCCTTTAAACGCCGTAGGATCCCAGCGTCCTCTGGCATAAAAAAACGGAACTTCAGAAAGTCCTCCGGGGATTATAACCTCTGATCCATCCGGAGCGGCACCTACTGCCAAAACCGCTACTCTTTGATCTTTTAATTTGGAATACACCTTTTGCAAACGATCCAGTCCTTCTACTCGATTTTCTCTTACATTTCCCATCCAAATCAAATTGACATACGGACGCAGCAAAGATAGCTTAACCTCCTTAGCCGGCAGACAATCGCATTCTCTTTGTTCTGCCAGCCACTCAGCATACTGCTTTGTACTGCCATACTGACTGTTATACACGATTAACGTAGAATTTTCTGTTTGCAATGCCTTGCCTCCTTTTGAATTAAAAACAGGATGCGCCTAAACGCATCCTGTTTTATTGCTTATGACAACTGAATTATTTACCTAAGAAACGGTCATGACGAGCCTGATAAATAGCCTCGCAATCAGCCAGTCCAAGAGTATCCAACTCAGCAACAACAGCGTCAATCTCATCCAAAGATCTCTGACCCATGATGAAGGCAGAAATTGCCTGCTGGGAAGCAGATCTCATATCGTTGATTACGTCGTTGTATTTTTCCTGCTCTTCAGCAGAAGCGGTAGCCAGAATACCGGTTACGTCGATAGAGGTGTAATGACCAAAATCGATGGTAGCATCCTGATACTCAGCTTTCTGAGAAGCCCAGCCCAGATCGTTACAACCATTCTTTGCACCCCACAGATCGTAGAAGTTTACGTCAGAGAATACGGTACGGGTGTAAGCGATCTTACCATAAGAAAGTCTCTGCTCAGCTTTGTCATCCAGATACTGGTTCAGCTGATTAGCTTCGAATTCCTTACCATCTTCCTTAGCGGTATATTTCTTCCACTGCTTCTCGCCATTCACAACTTCATAGTGGATACCTTCAACACCATAGTTCAGAATGTCGATATGCTCGGGGCTGTAATATACATCCAAGAATGTAGCAGCTAATTTAGGATCAGCTTGGGTCGTGAATACGAACTCATCCCAAATGTAGGTAGGATCTTCCAGAGGAAGCAGCGGGCTAACGCCTTTAACAGCTTCGATCGGGTAGATGTCAGCATACAGAGCTCCGCCACCTTCCGGCTTGAAAGCAGCCTCGATAGTGGGCTCATAGGTGGTGGTCAGTGCATAGCTAGTCAAACCAGCAACCTGGTTGTTAGCAATTTTCTGAGACAGAGTAGAAGTAGAACCGATCATTTCCGGATCATACAGTCCATCTGCATACAGGCTGTTTGCGAAGGTCAGGTAATCCTTAACGGTATCCTGATGCCAAGGAGAAATAGCCTGATCGGTATCCCAGTTAACGCTGATCAAACCACGAACCAGACCAAACCAGTTAGCGATAGAATCGCCCCAATCACAAGGATTGTAGGAATATACATTCATACCAGCAACGCCAGCACCGGATCCAGAAGGATCGTTCTCGTTGAAGGTCTTCAGTGCAGTCTTGTACTCTTCAAGAGTGGTCGGAATTTCCAGATTGTACTGATCCAACCAGTCTTTACGAATAACGCTGGTCAAGTTGGTACCGGTACCGGTATACTCGCCATTCTCCCACAGAGAGATGTACAAGTTAGGCAGCCACCAGAAGTTTCCTTCAGGAGTCATAGCCTTGTTACGGCCCTGAGAACCATACTCATCATTGTACCAGTAGTCTTTAGCCGTACCGTCGCCCAGCTCAAGCAGCTCGTTGATATCCAACAGAACGCCCTGAGTAGCAAGCTTCAATACGTCAGTTTCCTGCATCTGGTACATGCTGGCATACATAGGAATGTTGTTCTGAGCTGCAAAACGAGTCTGCAGAGTCGTCAGATACTGGTCATCCTTAACGTATTCCATTACCAGATTGATGCCCTTAGCTCCCATCAGCTCACGGAATGCCTTGAATGCATACATGTCATCCATTTCGGTTGCATAATCGAAACGAGTGCTTGCATCATCACCCAGAACAGTAAAGTCCTGAAGTTCGACATTGCCCTGAGGCTCACTGTTCTCGTTGGAAGCAGTGCTGGCCGTAGTGCCGCTGTTGGTCGTGGAGTCTTCATTATCAGAAGAGCAGCCAGCCAGCATAGACAGGCACATGGACGCAGCTAAAAGTGTCACTAATAGCTTTTTCATGTCAAATCCTCCTTATAAGATTTGTGATTTATTTGATAACAGCCAGAGGCCGCCGTCATACGGCAACCTCTGCTGATTATCACAAGTTTAAAATATACAGCTTATGCATCAGCCCTTCAAAGAACCAACCATTACGCCTTTTACGAAATATTTCTGTAAGAAGGGGTATACCAGCATGATCGGCAGCGTTGCTACCACGATCATCGTATACCGCAGCTGCTCAGCAGAAAGTGCTGCCAGCATAGCTGCTTCACCGTCTTCAGACGTACCGCCCTGAGTACCATTTTGCTGCTGTGCTACTTTTTCCTGCAGAATCAACATACGGCGCAGGTAAAGCTGCAACGGCTGTTTATCTACGCTGGGCAAATAAATCATAGCAGCATACCAGGAGTTCCACTGTGCAACCAAGGTATAGATGGCGATAACGGCCATAATCGGTTTGGAAGTGGGCACATAAACATGTAACAAAATCTGATAGTTGTTAGCACCGTCAATACGAGCAGACTCACGCAGAGCTTCATCAATGCTCATAAAGAAGGTACGTACCAGAATGATGTACCACATACTTACGATACCGGGGAAGATAATAGCCCAACGGGTATCATACAAATGCAGGTAATTTGACATCAAAATGAACTGAGGAATCAAACCACCACTGAAGTACATGGGGATCAAGATGAAGAAAGACATCAGTCTCTTTCCGCGCATATAAGGTGAGGTCAGCGGATATGCTGCCATTGCACAGACAATCAACATACCGACCGTACAGGTGAATGCATAAATGATCGTATTACCATAGGTAATCCATATGGTGCTATCCTCTACTACTTGTGCATAAGAGCCAAAGTAAAATCCTTTAGGCAGAAGGAACACGTCCATCGTACGTGCTGCAATCGGTTCACTGACTGAAATGATGATAACGTACCATACAGGATAGATACAGATCAAAGCCAGAATAACCAGAATGATATGCACAATTGCGGTAGCAACGGAGGAGCCATTTTTAATATGATTCGGATTTCTCTTAGACATAATTCATTCTCCTCCTTTCTTAGAACAAGCCTGCGCCGGTCAGCTTATCAGAAATCTTATTCGCAACGAATACCATTCCGAAGTTGATAACGGTCTGAATCATACCGATCGCAGTTGTATAACTGAATTTACCACCCTGCAAGCCTTCACGGTAGATGTAGGTACCGATAACATCGGCTACCTCATACGTAGCAGGCACATACAGCAACAGGATCATATCCGTGTTA
>CANOUM010000107.1 GCA_947570515.1 uncultured Clostridia bacterium | reverse complement strand
CGAGATGAAGCCCGAATTTCTCGAGGCGCTCAAAAAGAAAAAGCCCCAAGGCGAAGATCCGGCACTCATCGATCTCTCCCTCACCGTAGAAGCGATCAAGACCTGCGGCGCTGAGATCATCGGCATCAACGAGGTGCGTGACGAATCCGAGGCGCAGGATCCCTGCTTCCTGCCGCAGGCACGCATCATCGCCGAAGGTCTGGGCTACCACTACTACCATTTCGGAAAGGCCATTGACATTGCCGGCAAGGGGCCCTATGGCAACGCTCTTGTCTCCAAATACCCCTTTCGCTCTGTCCAAACCATCGCGATTCCCGATCCGCCCGTAAAGGATGAGCCTACCTGGTATGAATCCCGCTGCATCATCAAGGCCGAAATTGAGCTTCCATCTGAAAACGGCGGCGAGCCGCCAATCCTGACGGTGCTCGTCACCCATATGGGGCTTGCCAGTACCGAAGCCAAAAATGCCGTGCAGAGCGTGCTGCAAGAGGTGACGCCCGGCACTCCGACCCTGCTCATGGGTGATTTTAATCTGACGCCGGATAGTCCTACCCTAACTCCGCTGCGCGCTGTCTTTGAGGACGCCGGCAGCCTTTTGCCGCCCGGCGGCGATCTGTCGTTTCCGTCGGACGCACCGGATCAGAAGATCGATTATGTGATGACGGCCGGTCCTGTGCGGATTCTGAAGGCTGAGATTCCGGCTCTGATTGTGAGTGATCACCGCCCACATACGGCTCTGATTGAGTTATAAAATCTGAAGGCCCTCCTGATAAAAAGGAGGGCCTTTTTGAATGATCTGCTTATTCTTTATATGGCAGCTGCTTTTCATATGTCAATTCGATGATACCTCTGCATCTTTCATTTTCACTGCTGCGAATGCTGCCAACTTTACATTTCATTGGGGGAAGCAAAACCTCTCCCTCTTCGTTATGACATATAAATTGATCAAGTAATAAGATGTTTTTTCCTTCCGGAACACACATCTCATACCGGTAAAAATCGCTGCCGACATCTTCATTTTCTCTGTATGGCGTTAACGAGTAAGAAGAGATCGTTTTTATTTCTAAAATACTGTTGACATCGAATTGTAAAGCTTTATATTCTCGCGAGTATGCATAAGAGCCGGTGGTATCATAATTTTTATCAATCCAGGCCGTTCAGAAAAGGACTGATTGTTCCTTTGCCGGCGTCATTGCATCCAGAATATTCGCAATATCGTTTCTGGCTATACCGATTATTTTTCTTTTGGCATTTTCATCCAAACGATCCAGCAGCCGTTCTTCCAAACAATTCAGCCACTTGATATCGTAATCGCTGTTTATTATACGCTCCTTGTTTTTATACTCATTCATAATGCAGCGGTTATCATGATATGCAATCCATGCATATTTCCAAAGATCATCCTCATTGCCGATCAATAAATTGTTCAATATAGCAAAATCATTTCTTGTATAAAAACTGATCGTTTTTTCAATAGGAGAAGATGATATCTTCAAATTGCTCTATTGCGAATTCATCTTTTTTCATGGCTTCTCTGCCGGCATGCGCAAGATTTTTTCTTGCTTCTGATGATCTGAATTTTTCAAATCCCGCATCATCAAAGGTAAATCCCTGACTCCATAAATATCCGCCGTAATCGGCACACTGGCTAAGTGCAGTCACGGCCTTTTCCAGATTTTCCTTCCATTCAGGAAATGCTTTTATAAGATGCTGATAATAAGGAATCGCTTCCTTGCGAGCATTGATTTGGCACAGTCCGTCACAATAAATAAAGAATCTGTTTCTGCATTCGTCAAAGGTTAATTGAGAAAAGTCGTCGTGCTCTAAATGATATAAATAAGACTCCCATGCAGCAAGCCCTACTTTTTTTCCTTTTACCTCCGTAGTTTTGCGTGCATGATTCACTATGTTTTGAAATGCTGCTAATGCAGTAGCACGCTCGGTTGCCGTCTCCTTTTTTCCCTGCAGCAAAATATACCCGCTAACATTTTCTTCCCAATGATCCCAAGTAATTGGAACACCAATGTCCGTTGCTGGTGAAACGCCCGCTTCATACCCATTATTGTAATGATACCCAATGATTTTTTGTCCGTCATTTTCATACCCAAAGTATACGTTTAAATTGCAGTCGTCACGCTCTATATGGCGCATCAGAACAGGAAACCCTTTGTCAATGGCAGATGTAATATCTTTGCGGATCTGCAGTGCATCCGTATTGATAAAGCTGCCGTCTTTGTCCTTTTGTACCGTTATATATTTAGCATCCCAGCCAATAGCCGACAAGACGCGTCTTTCCGTTTCAAAAGGGGTTTCGTTGATACTGTCCGTAAGTTCGTTGCCAAACACCCACTGACCATCTGCCCAGCAAAACCGGTTTGCTTCACCGCTTAAAGCCATAAGCATCGCCTTATCACACTCCTCGCCAAGAGCTTTCAGGGTTGCTTCCAGCAAGGTAATAAAAAACGCAGCGTTATTCCCGTCATAGGGTATCTCCGGAACATTTGAAATTAGCTTTCTTTGCATGGTAAATCCTCCCTTTATATCAATATGAATGAAAAGCGGCTCAAAGATTTTAGGCGCTGCCTGATTTCGTTTTACTGCGGTGGGCGTTGCATCATGAAACCGGGTAAACGCTTTGGTAAAGCTTTCAGCAGTTTCATATCCGTATTTTAAGGCTATATCCATGATTTTAACATCATTTTCTGCCAGTTCTTTTCCTGCAAGCGATAATCTTCGAAAGCGCAGATAGTCTCCAGCTGTCATTCCTGAAATGATACTGAAAATTCTCTGAAAATGAGCACTTGATGAATTGGCGCTGCGAGCGATATCATCAATGCTGATCTGTTCATAAAGATGATCTTCCATAAACGCAATCGCTGTTTGCATTTCTTTAATCCAATTCATTTTACCACACTCCTTAAATGATTTATAGAATTATATCCAGCTGTACTTAGTATATCATGGTATCATTTTATTTTCTTGTCTTTAAATGCTGAAATGTGTCTTTGATTCTTATATGAATTCAATGGGACATTTACCTAATATAAATGATCTTGCCTAAGTTATAATATAACAAAGAAGGTATAGTTTGAGTTCGATTAAAACTATACCTTCTTTGTAAAAGGTTGTACATATTGCTACCATTCGCTCATTAAAAGCTGAACGCTACATCCCTTAAGCGGAAATCTTAGCGTATCTGTCTGACTCCAGAACTTCCATCATAACCGCATAAGGAGAAAGCTCGCCGCGTGCAACCATAGAAAATAGGCGAGGTGTACATCCGGAAACCAGTGCAACACCTTGCTCATTCATGGTTACAGGCTGATTGCTGTTCCTGCTTGCAACATTCCAGAACACGATCTGAGGCAATTTATATCCATGCTCTGCAAACCGATGCTTAGCATTTTCAAAATTTGACAGAGATGCATTTCGAACACAAGCATTAAACTCCATATCCGAGATAAAATACAATATTTCAGGAATTTCCTCCTGAGGAACATGATTACGGACTGCTGCATTCAAAATCAAATTGAATACCGCCTCCACATTAGTATCTGCAACCTCATTGAAAGTACACAGATATTCTAAACGGTCAGCAAAAGTCTCTCCTTTGATTTCAATGAACAGAGGCCGGGAAGAAAACTCGATGAAATGATTATGGAAAATACCCGTATTATGTTCTCCAAAATACAAGCCAAGCGACAATGCAACCGCTGCGGGAAGCGCTTTGTCATATCCGTACATAGAACCTGAAGTATCCACAACTGCCAGCGCATTTCTTCCATCACAGAAGTTGGGAAGAGCCTCCCATGAGGCGTTCAATGCTGCCTTCTCATCCTTTGTCAGATTAGAATTAAATCCCCAGCGCCTTGAATCTAAGCCAGAACGCACGATCTCATAAGGGGCTAGCATATCACCGTGAAGCTGTTTTTCCCCGTTCATTACCGCTTCCAGAAAGGCGTTATAACGCTCACCGTCATTGCGAAGAAAAGCCCTTCGATACTTGAACATTGCTTTTGAAGGCTGCTTAGAATAGTCAAAGGAATAATCTTTCTCACGAAGGTTATTCTCAATGATATTGATTTTCTTTCTTAATTCCACAAGAGTTTTTCGATATTGTGCATCAGACATGCCTAGAAACCGCGCAATCCGCTTTGCATTACGAATGGTCTCTCTATTGGATGCATTTACGGACGGAAGCCACTTAGCAAGAAGAGAAATTTCACCATCCGATGCAAGATCAGCCTCCAATTGCTTACGGATAACCTGCAGTACATCCTTCTCGCAGACCGTTCCTATCAAGAAAACAAGATCATCAAAGCGTCCGTACTCCGGAATCTGTTCAATGTTCTTGCGAAGAACATCTGGATGGTTATTTGCAAGATAATTAGCAATAATCCGAAATACACGGCGCTCACCCAAGCCACCGCGAACATCGCGTCCAAAAAATAGAATTTTCATTGCAATATCCGCATTCTCCGTAAAGGCACGAATAAAACGATCAATGATTTCTTTTTCATCAGCAGTACGCATTGCGCCAATAGCTGCAAAGAGATCCAGACAATGAGACATTGTGCTTGCATAAGTAACTGCGCCGTTTTCAGTAGAGGTCATATTGGCCTCATTTTTCAAATAATTCAACATTTTATTTCCTCCTCCATTCAACCAGCGCAGACATTTGTTAATCAGACGCCTTAAAGTTATAAATTGGTTTCAATACTTCAATCACATCCACTGTATCACGGATTACATCAATAATATCATCCAATGACTTATACGCCATAGGGGCTTCATCAATTGTTGACTCGTTAACCGAGGTCGTGTAGATTCCCTCCATAGCTTTTTTGTATACTTCAATGTTGAGCGTTTCTCTAGCCTTAGTGCGTGACATCAATCTTCCGGCACCATGAGGGGCAGAATAGTTCCACTCCGGATTGCCCTTGCCGCGGGCCAGTACGCTTCCATCGCTCATATTGATCGGAATCAAAACAAGCTCGCCTTTATGTGCAGCAATCGCCCCTTTACGCAGAATCATTTCTGTAGTATCTATGTAGTTATGAATGGTATGAAATGCGGAAATTGCATTCATTCCCATACGCTCCAGAATAATTTCTGCCATTCTTTCGCGGCTGCGCTTTGCAAATTGCTGACAGATTTCCACATCATGCAAATAATCATTCAGATAAGTACCATACAAATAGCAAAGATCTAAAGGAATTGTCGGCTGCTTTGCAACGAATTCTCTCTCCAGAACTTTTAATTCAGCTTGAATTTCATCTCTGCGCCCTTGCTCCTTATAGCGGCGAATCATCTCATCTCTTTTTTCAAAATAATCCGCCTTGCCTGCATTCAGATCAATTGCAAGATTTTGATAAAGCTCTGCAACCTGCTTACCCAGATTACGGCTCCCGGAATGAATCACCAGGTACTTTGTTCCGTCGCCTGCAGCATCAATCTCAATAAAATGATTGCCTCCTCCCAATGTACCAAGGCTTCGTTCAAGACGCTTCGCCTGTTTCAGATTGCGATAGCAGCGCAGCGCAGTCAAATCAAATCGCTCCAAACGCCCTTCCCAGACATCTCTGCCACTGGGGATGAAATGAGCCGCTTCATCAACCTTTACGAAGTCAACATCAATTTTCCCAAGTTCTACCGTATACATGCCGCATCCAATATCAACACCGACAATATTAGGAACTACCTTATCTTTAATCGTCATTGTTGTTCCAATGGTACAGCCCTTACCAGCATGAACATCGGGCATAATGCGAATCTGTGAGCCTTCTGAAAACTCGTAGTCACATATTCTGCGAATTTGCTCAATCGCTTCATCCTCAACTATTTTTGTGTAGCAGCGCGCAGTGTTTACTTTTCCTTTAATTTCCATCCTTTTCTCTGTTCCTTTCAGCAGTGTCAAATACAAGACCCGGATGGGAGTCGAACCCATCGTCACGGGGATTTCGAGGTCCCACTCGGCCGCTGAGCTACGGGTCATATAACATAGTATAAACAAACGGATTGGATTACCCATTGGTTTCCATCATCATTCTGTTTCTTTTTTTGACAAGGCACCCTTTGAAACGGGATTCAGACCCGCGAAC
>CANOUM010000106.1 GCA_947570515.1 uncultured Clostridia bacterium | reverse complement strand
TCTGTATACTCAAGCTCTTTCTCGGAAATCATACGATCCAGTTCTTCTCTGGTATATCCCCCCGGTACAGGCTCGGGCATGGGCTCCGGTTCTGGCTGAGGTTCTGGTTCCGGCTCTGGTTCTGGCTCTGGTTCTGGATCTGGCTCCGGAAGCACCGGCGTTTTATCCGCTGTGAGCAGATAGATCCCTCCCTGTGTTAATGAAACACTCACTACGCCTTCTTGACTTGGCGTCAGTGCCACATCCACTTCCGGATGTGTAATACCGTGAAAATGCAGATCCTGCATGCTCATCGTGCCATTTAACGGATACTGAAGCTCATAGGCCGCCGGCCACTCCTGCTGTAAAACAGTTAAAATGGTAACGGTATCCCGAATCACTCGCCGTTCCACCTGCAAAGAAAAGGTAGCTCCTGCCTGCAGGGATTCTGCAGCCGTTAGATCTGCCAGAATCGCGTAGATCTCTTTTCCTTCCTCCTGTATGGAAAAGAGAACGAATTTTCCTTTTAAATTCTCCCATTCCTCTGCTGTAATTTCTCGTTTTGCATCCTTCATCTCATATCGAAGCGGATCTTCCTGTGTCCCGCTTCCCGGCGCCTCTGGCTGCGGCTCTGAGGAATCATCTTTGTCACCTTCGGAAGAATCGCCGGTGGTTTCCCCCGACTGATCGCCTATACCAGTCATAGACGAGGAAGCTGCAGAGGCCGGTGTATTTTTCAGTTTCTCAATTTCCTGTGCCAGCATCTGCTGATAAAGCTCCGCCGAATCAATACTAATTTTCTGTCTTTCCAGTTCCAGCTGTTTCAATGTACTGTCATATGTCAGAATCGGATCTCCGATCTGAACCTGCGCGCCTTCTTCTACATGAAGCTGCTTAACCGGTGTTGTCGCATCCAGATATATCTCCTGTGTTTTAGCCGTCTGTATATAACCAGTGGTCATGAGCGAATCGTCCATTCCACCTCCGCTGAGCATGCTTACCGGCAGAACTTTAGCCACCTTATCGCTTCCGCGGGAAGCCGCCAAACCGATTGCGGCAGCCACCACACTTACGCAGAGTAAAACCGATAGACAAATGGTTATCCGTTTCTTTCTACTCATACTCTTCCTCCTGCACATACCCCCGACCTGTTCGTTCTTCCATGATTTTTCCGTCCCGCAGCACAATAATGCGCTTTGCACACTCTGCAATTTCGGGCTCATGTGTAATCATGATAATGGTAACGCCTTCTCTGTTTAGCTCCTGAAAAAGCTTCATAACCTGAATGCCCGCTTTTGTATCCAGCGCGCCCGTTGGTTCATCTGCCAACAGAACCTTAGGATGATTGACGAGCGCTCTGGCAATCGCCACTCTCTGCTGCTGCCCTCCGGAAAGCTGATTAGGTCTGAAATTAAGGCGCTCTCCAAGACCCACGCGCTCCAGCGCTTGCTTAGCCATGGCTTCCCTGTCTTTACGGGCAACGCCCGCATAAACCAGCGGCAGCTGCACATTCGATAAAGCCGTTTCTTTCGGCAGAAGATTAAACTGCTGAAAAACAAACCCAATCAATTGATTACGAATGGCCGCCAGTTCCCTTTCCTTTCGGCTCTGTATGTCACGCCCATCCAGCTCATACCGCCCTGTCGTAGGCAGATCTAAACATCCGATTAAATTCATCAGCGTTGTTTTGCCTGAGCCCGAGGGCCCCATGATGGCAACATATTCGCCCTCGCCTACCTCCAGGTCAATTGACTGAAGCACCGGAACCGGCAATTTTCCCTGCTGATATGTTTTGGTAATTTGTTCCAATTTTACCATTTTGAATCTCCCTTCCGGCGCAATCAACTTATCGCTACTGGCGCACCTTCCTTAACCGTTTCATCCGGCCAGGCGATATAGCTTTCCTGTGTCAGGCCTTCAAGAATTTCATACTGTCCCATATTCTCATCATATTGACCCAGCGTAACGGTTTGCTTTTGAATTTTCCCGCCTTTTTCTGTCCATACCGTATAGCTTCCGTCTTCCTCTTGTATGAGATATCCCTCATACACCCATACTCCTTCCGTATGAACAGGCGCTGCCTCCCCTACTTCAATATAAACATGCTGTCCCAGCATCAGCCCTTCATAGGAATCCAGCACAATGTAAAATGGATATTTAGAAGACTGCATAGAAGTATCGGTCCCCATACTGCCATAATAATTATTCTGATTTCCCTGCGTAGCATTTTCTGTATCGATTTCAGTGATAGATCCGCTCCACACCAGATCCTCTCTCACGCGGGAACGAATCGTCACCGGCTGACCTTCCTGAATCATATAGATATTCTGCTCATTGATCATCCCCTTGATCCGATACTCGCCGGTCGCCAGAATGGTCATAAAGCTTTTGGGATTTCCATACTCATCGGTTGACCCATTTTCTTCAATAGAACGCACGACTCCGCCCATTGTTGTCGTAACGATGGCCTGTTCAATACTCTTTTGCGTTTTTTCAATCTCCATCGCTTTCACTTTACGTTCATACTCTGATTGTTTAAGATTTGCACTACTCTCCTGAATCTGCATCGTATACTGCAGCTGCTGATCGCTGGAAGCATTCGCCTTTTCCCGCTCCAATTCTGCAATTTTCTGCCGCTGACTCTCTAGACTGTTATCCAGTCTTTCCAGCTCCAGTTTTTGCTGTTCCAGCGACATACTCAGCTCTTCTGTATCATAGCGAAAAAGAGCATCTCCTTCTTTGACTTCATCGCCTTCCTTTACAAAGAGCTCTGCTACCGTCCTTCCCTCTTCTAAACGGATCTCCAGCGTTTTCTGCGGTTCAACCACACCTGCATACCGATTTTGGAGCCCCTGCTGCGCTTGATTAAGCCCCATCAGTTCTGATATCTGCGCCACAAACACTGCATCTTGTGATGTAGCTTCTCTGGAACTGCGCACCCAAAAGATACTGATGACGATAATCATAACTCCCAGAGCAGCGCCCCCTATCATAAGCCATCCCTTTTTTTTCATAGAAATCCTCCTATTCGAAGCATACTTTATTAAAAATCATTGTAGCATACTCCCTGCCGAATTGCACTGCTCTAAAGTGTAAAATTTTTTGAAATAATCTTTAAAATTGGTTTAATTTTTGACACTTCATCCACGACAGTCCCGCAGGCATCTAGAGGGATCAATATCGACCAAAATAATATCCTCGCCTATTTTACAGATCTGCTTCCATTCAATCCAATACTCGCTTTGTCCTCCTAAAAAGCCAAAAAATTTGCCCGCTTCCGGCACCATCACAGCACAGATCTCTCCGCTGCAGACATTGATCTCCAGATCTTGAATATGTCCAAGCCTGCTTCCATCCCGCACATTAATCACATCCTTACAAGATAATTCTGAAAATCGCATCCTAATCTACCTCTTTTTTATTTTCATTATATGTGCTTTTCAAGAGCTCTCATTCCCTTTTATCAGAATCTGCATGCAAAAGACCCTGACCATATTATTGGGTCAGGGTCCGTGTATTGATTACGAATGCTGTGATTGTGTAAAGTGAAGAAGCTGCCACATCTTGACTGTAATCAAAATGCCTACTAAGAATTCAAGTCCTACCAATATATAAGATAGTATCGGTATCAGATTCAAAATAGGACTGCAGATCTCACAAATCAAAATCAGAATCAAAGCTGTCTCCATCAGCTGATCTTGTTCATTCTTCTCTGCTTTGCCGCTCAGCCTCTTATGTGACCGATAAATACTGCACACAAGAAAAAATTGTACGATAGCCGTCAAAAGAAGTAATGTTATCGAGATTAAATAGGATGTCCTTTCCGCTCCGTTAATAACAGCCAGCGCTCCTGCGGCTATGCTCAGCATCATCACACGCGAAGAATAGATCTTCTGATATTGCCATCCTCTAAAAACAGCAATAAACAAAAGAATATACCCAAAAAGATCCGGAAAAAAATCAACTCCGCCCATCCATACATCGGTATATAAAAACAAAAGACCTGCAACTACCAGCATATATTACTCCTTCACACTTGATGTTTCTTCGCTTTCCTCTGTGCTCTCCTCCGGTATATCGCTGCTTCCTGCCGGCTCAATAACGAGCTCATTTTTTAGCAGAATCTGCACCGCTTCTTTCACATAAGAAGGACGAAGAATACAAAACACCATACCAACCACCAGAACACAGGCGGCAATCCCCAGTCCCATATGCATGACTTTCTTTTTCATTTGTCAGAACCCTTATCCTCTGCCGTAATATGCGCCAAACAGTGCAAGGCTCTGCTGCATAAAATATAAGACAGCAATCCATCCTCTTTCGGCTTGGAGGCTTCTATGGCAACCACACCGTCAAATTCCAATCCCTTTGCAAAATAAACGGGCATGATCAAAAGTGAGCCTTCTGTCGAATCCTTTTCCGTACTCACGAGCTGCGCCTCCAGTTTATCCTGCAGCAGCGCATTTAAAATGCGTGCCTCGGCAATCGTCTGACACAATATAGCGCAGCGCTCCATGCCGGCTTCCTGCTGCCGTTTGACCTCCTGTACGATCTGCTCTGTCAGCTGCTGCTGCGTTTGAAACGTCAGATGCCGTACCGGCTCGCCGTTTCTCTCTACCGCTCTCATCGTATTCTCTCTTTTGAGAAGTCCCCGGGCATATTCAATGATTTCCTTGGTACTGCGATAGCTCAGATCCAGCTCATATACATGAAGCTTTTGCCGCTCTGCAGGGCTAAGGGCCTTCTCCCACTGATCCATCATGCTGTTATGCGCACTGCCTTTAATCTTCTGGCGAGTATCGCCTACAATGGTATAACTCTCCGCGCCGGTAAGCTGCTTGAGAACATAAAATCCAAATGCGGATATATCCTGCGCCTCATCGATGACTAAATGCCGAATGGGATATGCTCCTTTTCCTTCCAGCTTTGTTTTGATATAAAGCAGACCAACCAAATCGTCTTCTGTCCAGGGCGCCTCCTCCGGTTTCTGTACAACCTGCGCATACCACGCCTCCTGCTCGGGAAGCTCATACAGACTGCGCAGCCCTTTAGTAAACTGATATACCTCACGCAAATACTGGTGAATCGCATCGACTTGTTCGATTTCCAGATCATTGACAAGATAATAATCTGCTTTCTTTTTGGCCTCCTGAATCTTATAGCGATAGGCGGCTTTTAGCCTTCTAATTGTATCATTTCTAAGATCTTTGAGGCGGCTTCTGACCATGCGCTTAATCTTTTCACACCGGCGTATATACGGCAGACGCTGCTGCGTTTTGAAAAAGAGCTGATTGCGCTCGTCAGCCGACATGAGTATCTGATTTTGGAATACCAAATCTTCCGCTGCCTTCTGCTGCTCTTCCAGTGCTTTAAATTCTTTATCGAGCTGCGCCTTAAAGGCCATTGAAGATTTGTACTGAGCTTCCTGCATAAACCGCTTATCCTTACCGGTCAGCATTCGCTCATAGTAATCTCTTGTTTTCAGTACCTCTCGCTTAGGCCGCAAAAGCCGAAGCGCCAGCTCCTTGACTGTAAACTGAAAGCTTCCCTCTGCCTCTCCCAGATCGGGAAGTACATCGGAAATATAGTCCATAAAAAGCTGATTGGGACCGATAATTAAAATATTATTGTTCAGACGCTCACGGTAATTATAGAGCAGATACGCAATACGGTGCAGCACAATCGTTGTTTTGCCGCATCCTGCCACACCGTTAAGCAGTACATTATTTTCAAGCGGTTCACGGATGATATCATCCTGTTCTTTTTGAATGGTAGCAATAACTTCTTTTAACCGGCTGCCGCTGCTGCCGGACAAAACCATCTGCAGGATATCATCTTTAATATCAATTTCTGAATCAAACATTCCTTTCAGCACTGCATTTTTGATGATATATTGCCGGCGGCGTTTTAGATCAACTTCTCGCTCTCCTGCCGGAGCCCGATAAACCATCTCGCCCAGCCGCTGCTGATAGAAAAGCGAGGCTGCCGGTGTGCGCCAGTCCAAAATAATCGGCTCTCCTTCCTCCGAAAGGCCTGATTTACCGATATAATAACAGTATTGCTCATCATCGGCCATATGATCGACATAATCAATAAGACCAAAATAGGGCTGATAATACATACGGCTCAGCTGCTGAACACGCTGATACGTA
>CANOUM010000105.1 GCA_947570515.1 uncultured Clostridia bacterium | reverse complement strand
AGTTTAAAACAACGAGAAAAGAAAATTCTCTCACACAGGAAAAGATGGCTGAAAATCTGGCCATTGAACGAAGAACATATTGTAATGTTGAAACGGGGCTGAATATGTGCGGCACTTTATCGTTTATTTTATTTCTGTTATATGAGTGCAAGGATGTGGACAAGTTCTTGGAGGGGATGAAAGAGGTTTTACAAGAAGTGAGAAAAGATATACAATAAAAACCGCAATGAAGATTTTCTTCATTGCGGTTTTTTAGCAGCCGGATATCGTATCCGTACAATTTGAGGCAAAAGTAAAGCCAGTAATAAAATCTCAAGGGGTAAAAGTCCGAGATTCTTAATGAGACGCCCGGGGATTTTTGCCCAAAATGCGTATCCATAAAGGAAGGTCAGCCAATAGCTATTAAGCAATAGATGGAGAAAAACATTAATGATGGATTTTACAGCGATAAGACGGGGCAATGAATACTGATTTTTGTATAAGAAAAGACCGTATAGAATGCCGCCTAACATGGCCGTAAGAGTAAAACCAGGGAAAAATTCACCGGTAGGTTTTAAAAAAATTTGAAGAATATCGACTACCCCGGCAGCTAACCCAGCACAAACAGGGCCGTACAGCATACCCATTATGGCAGTGGCTAAGAAGCCAAATCCAAGCCGCAGAGATTCGGTAATCTGAAAGGACCCAATTAGATTAAGAATCAATGCAATAGCCATTAACATAGCCAAACCGGTTAAGGAATGGACGTTTCGCAGTTCACGAAACGAGTTTGAAAATTTGGATAAAAATGTATTCATAGCAAAGACCTCCTTATGATAAGATTTGTTGCACAAATCGATGAGGAAGCCTCTTCGATAGTGTAACAGCGGGATGCGAAAGTCAGACCGCGAAATAGGATATATTTCTTCGTTTCAGCAGCAACTCCCCGTCTGCCAAACACTTAACGCCTGATTTTCTACTCTGCTATCGAATTGCTTAATACAATAATTAAGCTGAAAAAAGTATATCATAAACTAATAAAAGCTGCAAGGCAAATAGTATTTTATTTAAAGGGAGATTAGAAGAAGCAGTTCTTTTGGAGGACAAGATATCATATAGTAAAAGGGTAGAGGATCGACTAAAGTAGAGGAGGAATCGCGGGTGAAGACATGGGTAAAAACATATATAATTTTGGCGGTATGTATGATCGGGGCAGGGATTATTTATCTTTCTTTACCCTTAGAGCATGAAGCGGGGCAGAAGCAGCCGGAAGACAGCTTGCAAAAAGAAGAAAGAGAACGGTGGCAGTCTGCTGGAAAACTAGAGGGAACATGGCTGTATCGCATTGAGAACAATAGAGCTGAAACAAGTGAGGGCTGGATCACATTGGCAGAGGAGATACAGTGGATTGCAAATGGGCAGGAAAAGGAAGGAACGAAAGGATGCTTTTTAGGTCAGCAGATCCGCTATGAGTTAAATGAAAGAGGAGAAGCGGTGAAAATTGAGACAGCAGAAGATCTTACAGCTCCAACAAGAATGCGTATTGTACTATCAGCCGCAAATGCTGAGTATATTCATGATAGTGTCATGATTAGCTGCGAGGAAGCTTTTTGGGGGATATGGGATGGAGAAATCAGAGCGTATCCGCCAGGTTCACAAGTTCAAATAGAAAATATGGAAAGACGAGCAGTTTTTTATCCTGCCCAAGAAAAGGCAAATTTGATCTTAACGACAGAAAAAGGAACAGTTTCTTATCATGGACAATTAGAAGTGACGAGTGAAGAAGGCGGCGGATATACGGTTATCAATGAAGTGGCGGTGGAAACTTATTTAATGGGAGTCGTACCCTCTGAGACGCCGGGAAGTTATGGAGTAGAGGCAGCAAAGGTGCAGGCTGTTTGTGCGAGAAGCTATGCCTATAGTCAATGGATGGCCTCTGAGAAATATATGGGGCTTGGCGCTCATGTTGATGATAGTACACAAAGCCAGGTATATGGCGGTGCAGTGGAATATGGAGCATCTTCTCAAGGAGTTGAGGCTACATGGGGAAAAGTATTAACATATGAGGGGCAATTGATTTCTACCAGTTATTTTTCTACGTCATGCGGATATACAGCGAATGCTGCACAGGTGTGGGGAGGAGGAGAAGAACGACCTTATCAACAAGGCAAGGCACAGTATACAGAAGGGGAATATGGTGATCTTTCGGATGAAAAAAATTTTCATGCGTTTATTACAAATCTGGAAGTGAAAGCATTTGATAGCCACAGCGCATGGTTTCGCTGGAATGTCTCGCTGGAAAGACAATGGCTTCAAGACAAGACCGAGCAGTTCTTTTCGGCAGAAAGAAGGATCAAGGAGGTACAGGGAGATCATTTGGTCGAGACGTCTGTCAGTGGAGGAATTGGAAAGTTAGAAGATATTTTTATATATGAAAGAGCGAATACAGGAATGGCATGTTCTTTGCTGCTGATTGGGTCAGAAAAAAGTGTGGTACTCGAAGGGCCGCTAGTGATTCGCGAGTTTTTTGGCGGTACAGAGGTATGGTTATCCAACGGAGAGTGTGCAGGGGAGAGAGAGCTTTTGCCAAGCGCCTTTATCTCTTTAGAAAAAATAAAAGACACCGAAGAAAATCTGGTGTCTGTCAAAATTTGCGGGGGAGGATACGGACATGGTGTTGGCATGAGTCAAAACGGGGTAAAAGGGATGGTTGATGCCGGATATACGTATGAACAGATTTTGCTGCATTATTATCCGGAAACGAAACTAACGGATTTTTAATAAGGAGGTGTTGTGGGTAATTTCATACAAACATGCATTGATTTCAGCACCCAGTACCATCATCAAGCTAAAAAGATACATCCATGTGCAGATGACAATGATACCGGAAATACTGCCATACATGAGAGAATAATTTGCAAAGTGACTGGTATAAAGAGAAAAGCCTTGGCTGATTAAAAAGCTGCTTAAAGCAGCAAACAGAGAACCCGGTAAAACATCACGAACACGCAGCTCCTTACCGGGGATGACTTTATATAAAAGAGTATACAGAAGAAGCATGAAGACCAGCGGAACCAGATAACGAACAAAGTGCATCAAGCCGGAAATTAAAAAGAAAAGATGGAAAGTAGAGCTGAGCCAGGAAAAAAGAGCGTCGCCAAATACAACCAGCGCAATGAAAAGTACTACCATTAAAACAAAACAAAGGGTGTAGAAAAAAGAAAGAAGAAACCGAATGATTAAGTTATGAGCTTCTCTGGTGCGAAAGGCCATATGAATGCCATTCATAACAGCGCGGATTCCGCGGGAAGCAGACCATAAAACAACGATAATATAAAAAGAAATGGAAGCGCTGGGGAGCGTAACGCCGGAAAAGGTGTCTTCAATTAAGCGCAGGGCAATTTCCGGAAAAATATTAGAAGAACGCATCATTTCCATCAGCTGATTGATATCGATTAGATTGGTATGCGTTAATACGCTGACTAACAAAATAAAAAAGGGAAACAGAGACAACAAAAGATAGAAAGAAATCTGCGCTGCATAAGCAGTGATATCATCAAAACGAAAACGAGGAATGAGTTTGAATAGTAATTGCTTAAACATATAAGCCTCCTTGAATTTGCATTCTATCTTATCATTTTTATAGAATACTGGCAAGCCTCTCTTGTGATATTTTAGAAGATGCAGTATAATAAGCATAATCTAAAGAGCAGCTGAAAAACGCGAATGAATTTGGGAGGAATTGTGATGGCAACACCTCATAATGAAGCAAAACAGGGAGCGATAGCGCCGGTTGTGCTGATGCCAGGCGACCCTTTGCGGGCCGAGTTTATTGCAAAAGAATATTTAGAAAAGGCGGTCTGTTTTAACCGCGTGCGAGGAATGCTGGGATATACAGGCATGTATCACGGGATTCCTATTTCTGTTATGGGGCATGGAATGGGAATGCCTTCTATGGGAATTTATTCTTATGAGCTATATCATCTATATGGCGTGCAGGTTATTATTCGGATTGGATCAGCGGGCGGTTTGTCTGAACGAGTCAGCGTGAAAGATATTATTTTAGGAATGGGCGCTTCCACCGATTCCAATTATGGGCGGCAGTATGAGTTGCCGGGGAGTTTTGCGCCTTTGGCGGATTATGAACTTTTGAAGCTGGCAGATGCAACAGCGAAAGAGCAGAAACTGAGATGTCATGTGGGGAATTTGCTGACATCAGATGTGTTTTATGAGGAAAGGCCGGAGGTTAGCCGGCGCTGGAGCGGTATGGGGGTGCTTGCTGTGGAGATGGAAACAGCGGCTTTATATATGAATGCTGCAAAAGCGGGCAAACGGGCTCTGGCCATCTGTACGGTGTCGGATCACTTGCTTACAGGGGAAGCGCTTGGCAGCGAAGAAAGGCAAACGGGATTCAGGCAGATGATGGAGCTGGGACTGCAGACAGGCATTCGTGCTGCTCAAAATTTGTTGTAAAGATTTGTTTATTCTATATCATATTCTATTTTAGGAGGATTCATTCATGAATTATCGGGAACAGATTGACAAGTATTTTGACAAACATTGGTTTGAAATGATGCGGGATATTGCCCGTATGGTGGCAATCAATAGTGAGAAAATGCCGGCGGAAGAAGGAATGCCGTTTGGCAGAGGACCCTATGAAGCCCTTCAGGAATTTTTGGAGATGGCAAAGGAACATGGATTTGCTCCTAAAAATTATGATAATTATGTAGGAGCGATCGATCTTAATGATAAAGAGAAGCAGCTCGATATTCTGGCGCATTTGGATGTGGTGCCGGCGGGAGAAGGGTGGACAGTGACGGATCCCTTTGAAGCGGTCATTAAAGAGGGAAAGATTTATGGCAGAGGAACGGCAGATGACAAAGGACCGGCTGTTGTAGCGATGTATGCTATGCAGTGCGTACGCGATCTGGGAATAGAGCTAAAAAAGAATGCACGTTTGATTGTAGGGACGGACGAGGAATGCGGTAGTGGCGATATCCCGCATTACTATGCAGTGGAGAAAGAAGCGCCCATGACTTTTTCGCCGGATGCAGAATATCCGGTGATCAATATTGAAAAAGGAAGCATTCATCCGAAGTTTAGAGCGAGCTGGTCGGAGGAGTCTGCCCTTCCGCGTGTCACTGAGATCCAGGGAAGCCTAAAGGTTAATGTTTTGCCCGGAAAAGCACGTGCAGCAGTAGAAGGGATGTCTTTGGAGGCCATGCAGGAAATCGCACAGACCGTGGGGCAAACAACCAAGATGAGCTATGAGCTTGAGCAAGACGGAAAACTGGTGCGGATTACAGCAATTGGAAAAGGAGCACATGCCGCAAGCCCGGAAGAGGGAAATAATGCACTGACGGGTTTGATTGAATATTTACTGGCACTGCCGCTGGCAGAATCAGAGGCGGTGCGCAAACTTAAAAGTCTTAAAAAGCTATATCCGCATGGGGACAGTCAGGGAAAAGCGCTGGGAGTTGCTATGCAGGATGAGGAGTCGGGAGCTTTAACGCTGTGTTTTAGCATGCTGGATTTTGGCTTGACGGGATTTGTCGGACAGTTTGACTGCCGGGCGCCACTTTGCGCAAACAATGAGAACATGCGGGATGTAGCAGAGAGAAATCTGGCCGCAGAGGGGATTGTAATGGATCATGACGATATGTCGGCGCCGCATCATGTCCCCGGAGATTCTGATGTTGTGAAGGAGCTGCTCAAGGTCTACGAAGCATACACCGGACAAAAGGGCGAATGTATTGCAATTGGCGGGGGCACTTACGTACATCATTTGAAAAATGGCGTGGCTTTCGGCTGTTCTATGCCGGGAACAGATAACAAGATGCATGGTGCCGATGAATTTGCCGTCATTGAAGAACTGATTATCAGTGCTAAAATATTTGCACAGGTGATTATTGACCTGTGTGCATAAGAGCATAAGAAAGGAATCGATATGGTTACGCTGGTAATCGATAGAATTAGAGAATATACTTCGCTGTTAAAAGGAAAGAAACTGGGGCTGATCACCAACTATTCCGGGGTTGACAGCCGTCTGGAAGAAGATTTGGATGTTTTTGCAGAAGCGGGATATTGTGTCGATCGGTTGTTTACGCCGGAGCACGGTCTCTATGGAGCCATGGACGGCGCTGCCGTAGACAATGCTGTGCATCC
>CANOUM010000104.1 GCA_947570515.1 uncultured Clostridia bacterium | reverse complement strand
TTTTAATTGCCCATTCGCATCAGATATCAGTTCTTTCACGGTGGTTTCATAAATGCGGGGGTCATGACCGAAGACGGCGATGGCTTCCTGCTGACCATAATCTGTTTTAGAAATGCGGGGCCATTCAGGCCAAGGATTGGAGGCCAGACGCTGCAGCGGAGGCTGCGGCATCATCTCAAGCTGGATGAGGCTTTGACAGCCATGGCGGAGGGCGGTCGCACAGCAGTCATTTCCTGTATCACCGCCCCCTACAATGATCACATGTTTATCGCGTGCTGAAATATAGTGACCGTCTTTCAAATTCGAATCCAGTAAACTTTTCGTCGTTTGAGAAAGAAAGTCTACAGCAAAATGAACCCCCTTTACATTTTCGCGGCCCTTGATCTGAAGATCTCTCGGATTCTGAGCGCCGCAGCAAAGAAGCACAGCATCATATGCTTCCATCAAAGCCGAAGGCATTACATCCACGCCTACCTCTATACCAAGCAGAAACTTCACACCTTCCTCTTTCATCAGATTAACCCTTCGTTCAATCACCTGTTTATCCAGCTTCATATTAGGAATACCGTACATAAGCAATCCGCCCGGACGATCCGCCTTTTCATACACCGTCACCTGATGTCCGCGCCTATTGAGAAGATCTGCTGCTGCCAAGCCGGCAGGGCCGGAACCAATGACGGCTATTTTCTTGTCCGAGCGCGATGCAGGGGGACGAGGAACAATCCATTGGTGAGCAAAGCCATATTCGATCAGGGCGAGTTCGTTTTCACGGATAGTCACGGCCTCGTCGATAAGGCCGCCGCAGGTGCAGGCAGCTTCACAAAGAGCAGGACAAACGCGGCCGGTAAATTCAGGGAAGCTGGCAGTTTTTAAAAGCCGCGATAAAGCAGCCTCCCAAGCGCCTGTATAGATAAGATCGTTCCATTCCGGAATCAGATTGTGTAGAGGACAGCCGGAATCAGCTCCGTTTAAATGTAAGCAGGACTGGCAAAAGGGAACGCCACAGTCCATACAGCGTGCAGCCTGCTGACGGCGCCTTTCATTAGGTAAAAAGGAATGAAATTCATCAAAATTCTGAATACGTGTCAGCGGATCAGCAAAGGAATCTGCTTGACGAGCGTAGTCTATAAAACCAGTTATTTTTCCCATGGTCAATACCTCATTTCTGTGTTACTGCATAAAAGGCTTCCAGCTGAGCCTGCTCATGGCTTTTTCCCTGTGCCCGCAGCTGTGCTGTGGTCTGGAGCATTTTTTGATAATCATGCGGAATGACTTTTTTAAACTTTTCGATATAGGCTTTGAAATTTGAAAGGATTTGCTCAGCCCTAGGTGAGTGGGTAGCAGATACGTGTTCTAAAAGTATTTGATGAAGCTCTTCGATATCAGATGAATCCTGCAGCATTTCCACAGCGACAAGGGTTTTATTGACGCGCAGATATAGGTCATGATCCTCATCCAAGACATAGGCAACACCGCCGGACATACCGGCCGCAAAATTCTTTCCGGTGCGGCCAAGAATCACAATGCGGCCGCCGGTCATATATTCGCAGCCATGGTCGCCAACACCTTCCACAACGGCAAGAGCCCCTGAATTGCGAACGGCAAATCTTTCGCCGGCAATGCCATTGATGAAAGCTTTACCGCTGGTAGCGCCATAAAGAGCCACATTGCCAATGATAATATTTTCCTCTGGTTTGAAGAGGCTATGATGAGGTGGATATACAATGAGCTTGCCTCCGCTCAGCCCTTTTCCAAAATAATCGTTAGCATCTCCGGTGAGCTCAAGTGTTTCCCCCTTGGGAATGAAAGCGCCAAAGGATTGGCCGCCGCCTCCGCTGCAGCGAATGATATAGGTGTCCTCCGGCAGGGAGTTACCATGCAGCCGGGTAATCTCGCTGCCCAGTGTTGTACCGAAACTACGGTCGGTTGAAGTGACCTTTACTTTGAGCGTTTTAGGAGTGGCTTTAGATAAAGAAGAAGCCAGTTTATGCAGAAGAATTTTTTGATCCAGCGTATGTTCCAGCTGAAAATCATACTGATCTTCTGATTGAAAACAGGTGTTACCAGGCGCAGAGGAGAGCAAAGAAGATAAATCCAATGAAGCGGCCCGCTTGGTAGGCTGCGTCTTGCGCATCTGCAAAAGATCGGAGCGACCGACGAGTTCACGGATCGTGCGAATTCCGAGTTTTGCCATGAGCTCCCTCATTTCCTGTGCAATATAGGTCATAAAATTGACGATATATTCTGGCTTACCTTTAAAGCGTTTGCGCAAATCAGGATTTTGAGTAGCAATGCCGGCAGGACAGGTATCAAGATTGCATACGCGCATCATGACACAGCCCATGGTGACAAGCGGGGCGGTGGCAAATCCAAATTCTTCGGCACCTAACATGCAGGCAATGACAACATCACGCCCAGTCATAAGCTTGCCATCTGTTTCCAGGCGTACGCGCGAGCGCAGCCCATTTTGGAGAAGAGTCTGATGTGTCTCGGCGAGCCCAAGCTCCCAAGGCAGACCGGCATTGTGAATGGAACTATGCGGCGCTGCGCCGGTACCGCCATCATACCCGGAAATCAGAATGACCTGAGCGCCTCCTTTAGCAACGCCGGAAGCAATGGTACCTACACCGGCTTCAGACACAAGCTTGACTGAAATATCAGCGGCCGGGTTAGCGTTTTTTAGATCATAGATGAGCTGAGCCAGATCTTCGATTGAATATATATCATGGTGAGGCGGCGGCGAAATAAGTGCTACGCCGGGTGTGGAATAGCGCGTCTTAGCGATCCAGGGGTACACCTTTTTGCCGGGAAGATGACCGCCTTCGCCTGGCTTGGCGCCCTGCGCCAGCTTGATTTGAATTTCTTTTGCAGAGACAAGGTATTCGCTGGTAACGCCGAAACGGCCGGAGGCAACCTGCTTGATGGCAGAATTTTTATTTGTGTGCAGCCGCGAAGGAGCTTCGCCGCCTTCACCACTGTTGGATTTGCCGCCTAGCTGGTTCATAGCCTGAGCTAGACATTCGTGGGCTTCTTGAGAGAGAGAGCCATATGACATGGCGCCGGTTTTGAAATGTTTGACAATTTCGCTGACGGGCTCAACTTCAGAAAGCGGAATGCCGCCGTTAGGATCAAAAGTAAATTCGAGGAGGCCCCGCAGGGTATGCGGATGATTTTCGTCGTTGATCAGGGCAGTATACTGTTTAAAGAGATCGTAGCGGCCCAGCTGGCAAGACTGGCGCAAAAGCGTGATCGCAGCGGGACTGTACATGTGATCCTCGCCCTTAGCATTGGAACGAAGCTTGTGCATGCCGGGGGCATCGAGCGCGGGATCGGTAGAGAGGCCGAGCGGATCAAAGGCAGTGCTGTGATACCATTCAGCTCCTTCCTGAATTTCTTCAAGGCCAATTCCGCCTACACGGCTGATCGTGTTAGTAAAGTATTTCTGAATGACGCTTTGGCTGAGGCCAATGGCTTCAAATACCTGTGCCCCGCGATAGGACTGAATGGTTGAAATGCCCATTTTGGCAGCGATTTTGACGATGCCGTGCAGGATGGCTTGATTGTAAGCATCGATAGCGGCAGTATATTCTTTGTTCAAAAGGCCTGTATCAATCATTTCAATAATGCATTCATGAGCTAGATAAGGATGAATGGCCGTAGCGCCATAGCCCAAAAGAGTAGCAAAATGATGGACATCACGCGGTTCGCCCGACTCCAAGATGAGAGAGACGGCGGTGCGTTTTTTAGTTTCAATCAAATGATGTTCCACTGCAGATACGGCAAGTAAAGAGGGAATGGCAACATGATTTTCATCTACGCCGCGGTCAGACAGAATCAGAATGTTGGCGCCGTCGCGATAGGCGCGGTCGCAGGCAATGAAAAGCTGTTCCAATACCCGATTCAGCGGAGCGGTCTTATAATAAAGAAGGGAAATCGTAGCCGTTTGAAAACCAGCAATCTGCATGGTTTTGATTTTGAGCAGATCCAGCGAAGTTAGAATGGGGTTTTGAATTTGCAGGGCTCTGCAATTTTCGGGCTGTTCAGTGAGAAGGTTGCCTCCTGAGCCGATATAGACCGTGGTATCTGTGATAATTTCTTCGCGGATGGAATCCAGCGGAGGGTTCGTCACTTGCGCGAAATGCTGCTTAAAATAATTGAACAGAGGCTGGTGTTTTTCCGAAAGAACAGCAAGTGGGATATCGGTGCCCATGGCGGCAGTGGCCTCCAGTCCATTTTGGGCCATAGGCAGGATAGCGGTTTTAACTTCCTCGTAGGTATAGCCAAAGGCTTTATAAAGACGGCTTCGCTGCGCTGGCGTAATGGCGGGGAGTTTTTGGTTGGGAACAGCAAGATCTTTTAAATAATATAGATGAGCATCCAGCCACTCTCCATAGGGCTGCGCGGCAGCAAAGGAATGTTTGATATCATGGTCACTCAGGATTTTACCATGAACGGTATCAATGAGCAGCATTTTGCCGGGTTCAAGGCGAGATTTTTGCAGAATGCTTTCAGGAGGCAGATCCAGCACGCCTACCTCTGACGCTAATATGAGAGAGCCGTTAGCGGTGAGATAATAGCGGGAGGGGCGAAGGCCGTTGCGGTCTAAAACAGCGCCGACGATATCGCCATCAGAGAAGAGGATCGAGGCGGGCCCATCCCAAGGCTCCATCATGGTAGCATAATAATGATAAAGATCCCGTTTTGCGCGGCTGATATTTTGATCGTTAGCCCAAGGCTCCGGGATGGTAATCATGATGGCCAGCGGAAGCGGCATACCGTTCATAACAAGAAATTCAAGAGTATTATCCAGCATAGCAGAATCAGAACCTTCCTGGCTGATAACCGGAAGAATTTTTTGCATATCGTCAGTACTCAATATGGAGGACTGCATGGTTTCTTCGCGCGCCAGCATACGATCAGCATTACCGCGGATTGTGTTAATCTCTCCGTTGTGCAAGATAAAGCGGTTAGGATGCGCACGCTCCCAGCTGGGCGTCGTATTGGTTGAGAAACGGGAATGCACCATGGCAATGGCGGATTGATACGCAGGATCCTGTAGATCCAGATAAAAATGACGAAGCTGGTGGACTAAAAACATGCCCTTATATACAATTGTCCGGCTGGACAGGCTGGGGATATAGGTGTTTCGGTTGGACTGCTCAAAAACGCGGCGCAGAAGATAGAGACGGCGATCAAACGCGAGGCCGCGCGGCAGAGAATCAGGTCGTTTGATAAAGCACTGCATAATATAAGGCATGCAGCTTTTGGCACGCATTCCGAGAATATCAGCGTTGACAGGGACTTCACGCCAGCCCAGCAGCTGCAGCCCTTCCTGCTCGCAGATGACTTCAAGCAGTTTCATGGCTTGCTTGCGCAGCAGCACATCCTGCGGAAAGAAAAACATGCCCACGCCATAATCCCGTGCCTTGCCAAGGGTAATCCCGCATTCTTTAGCAGCTTTCTGAAAAAAAGAATGGGAGATCTGCAGCATAATGCCTACGCCGTCGCCGGTTGCGCCGTCAGCGTCCTTGCCGGCCCGGTGTTCCAGTTTTTCTACAATTTGCAGCGCCTGATCCACCGTTTCATGTGTCTGCAGTCCTTTTATATTGACAACGGCTCCAATGCCGCAATTATCATGTTCAAATGAAGGATCATATAAAGAAGTTTGCATGTGTGCCTCCTTAAATCTGTCAAAAGAGTAAAAGCGTCCCACCCTATGAAGGGCAGAACGCCATTGTTCTTGTTTCATTCTTGAACAGTATACTGCGAATACAAAGGATAGTCAATAATAAAATGAAGGTTGGCATTATATTTGTTGCAATATACGACGAAAAATAAAAGAAAATACAAGGATTTATGCAATTTTATGAAAATAAAAATTCATTCGCGGGCAGAAATATGCTTCATTTGCCAAAAGTAGGAGAATATCAATAAAAGAGCAGCACCTGTCCAGGCTCCGACCTCTGCATAATATATACCTTCCTGGCCGATGGCCAGCGGTAAAAGTAATGCAATGCCAATGCGCATGATCATTTCAGCAAATCCAGAGGCCATGGGGATAACGGTATTGCCCAGTCCCATGAGGGCAGAACGATAAATATGCAGCATATATAAAATAGGCAGGCAAATACTCATGATCGAAAGGTAGCG